>CAJWLI010000008.1 GCA_913043075.1 uncultured Gammaproteobacteria bacterium | reverse complement strand
AGTTTAATTGGCGGGTCGCCCGGATGGTTTTTCTCTAGCCATTTCTGGCAATGCACACGAAACGATTCTTGATCGGGAGAATCTTTTTTACCTCTCTCTGACATTTTTTTTCCTTCTATTCAAACTATGCTGTCAACCCTCTCTTTTTACCGAAAAAAGATCTAGAAGTCACTTTGACAATGAGTTTAATTTTAAGTTTAGTGCATCGTTTTTTTTAAAAATAAGCTCTAAATTGGGATTCCTATTAATTCTGGCCATGCTATGAAAAATAATAGGGAATAAATTGAGATATCCCATTATAGGTGCAAAAAAGCCATTTTATTGTATTAATAGACCCATATAAATTAAAAAAAATATGAAAAAACATTTAAAAATCTCAATATCTTGTTTTTAGGGCCGTGGTATTAGAAATTTCGAAAAAGATTGTTTCCGACCGATTTAGCCACCACTTGGAAGAGCTTAAGACGTTTACGCTTGCTATAATTTCTACTAGAGTAGCGCTCTCACAAGTATCAGCAGGAATCGTCATGGCCAATTATTTCAACTCATTGTCATTGAGAGATCAACTTGCCCAACTGGGGAAGTGCGAGTTTATGGACCTCTCAGAATTTGCAGACGAAGCGAATTACCTTAAGGGGAAAAAGCTCGTCGTTGTGGGTTGCGGCTCCCAGGGCTTAAATCAAGGACTAAATCTCAGGGACAGCGGCTTGAGCGTAGCGTTTGCTTTAAGGGATTCAGCTATCCAGGAGAAGAGAGCTTCTTGGCAGAACGCGACGGAGAATGGTTTTGAGGTTGGAACCTATGAGGATCTTATTCCAAGTGCAGATCTTGTGTTAAACCTCACTCCTGACAAGCAGCACTCTTTAGTGGTGAAAGAAATTATGCCGTTAATGAAGAAAAATTCCTGTCTCTCATATTCTCATGGTTTCAACATCGTGGAAGAGGGTGTGACCGTCCGCGAGGATATAACGGTTATCATGGTTGCGCCGAAGTGTCCCGGTACTGAAGTCAGAGAAGAGTATAAGCGCGGTTTTGGGGTGCCGACCTTAATAGCGGTCCATGAAGAAAATGACCCGCTCAAAGAGGGACTCTCGATAGCCAAAGCTTATGCGGCTGGAACAGGTGGCCATAAGGCTGGCGTTTTGATGTCCTCTTTCATTGCTGAGGTGAAGTCTGACTTGATGGGAGAACAAACTATCCTGTGTGGAATGCTTCAGACCGGCTCGTTGCTCTGCTTTAATAAAATGGTTGAAAAAGGAATAGAGCCTGGCTATGCCTCAAAGCTCGTGCAGTTTGGATGGGAAACAATTACTGAGGCGCTAAAGCATGGTGGCGTGACTAACATGATGGATCGTCTTTCTAATCCTGCAAAAATAAGGGCGTTTGAGTTGTCAGAGGAATTGAAAGAAATAATGCGTCCCCTTTACGAAAAGCACATGGATGACATCATGACTGGGCAATTTTCCGCTGGCATGATGGAGGACTGGAATCAAGATGATGAAAAGCTCTTATCATGGCGAGAGGAAACTAGCCGGACGGATTTTGAGACAACTGAGAACACTTCCGAGGACATTCAAGAACAAGAATATTTTGACCACGGCATATTAATGGTGGCGATGGTGAAATCAGGCGTTGAATTGGCCTACGAGGTCATGACATCGTCAGGGATTAAGGAGGAGTCGGCTTACTACGAGTCTTTGCATGAGACTCCTTTAATAGCGAATACCATAGCCCGAAAGAAACTGTTTGAAATGAATAGAACTATTTCTGATACGGCCGAATATGGATGTTACCTCTTCAATCACGCTTGCTTTCCGTTGCTCCAAGAGTTTATGGAAAGGCAGGACGCAGACGTTGTTGGAAGGGGCTTGGGTTTAAATGATTCTGGAGTGGACAATCAGCACCTCATTAATGTCAACAACTCGATTCGCGATCACAGCGTTGAAGTTATTGGAAAGAAACTGAGGGGCTATATGAGTGCAATGAAGAGGATTCTATGAAGTAGAATCGGCAGCTTTTAGCATTGATTAATTTAGAAAACGTTACAATTCGTTTAGATGGGAGACCCGCACTAAAAAGCGTAGACATGGCGATAGCTTCGGGAGATTGCTCTGTTATTTTCGGTAGCGATGGCGTGGGAAAGTCAGCCCTTTTGGATTGCCTTTGTGATCCTGGGTTGGTTTCAGGAGGAACTTATTCGAATTCTGCTCTCAGAGTTGGGGTGGTTTCGCTTCGAGAGCAAGAGCGTTTGATTTTGAGTGAGGAAGCTCGCGACGACAGCGATCTGACTGATCAAATCTTTTCTGGCACGCCGGTTCTAGACCTTTTAAAAGAGGCAAGTCCCGACGGGGATTTGCTTGCCCACCTAATCGAATTTTTGGACTTAAGTTCTTTGCTCTACAAGGGCTTCAGAAAACTATCTTCAGGCGAGTCGAAAAAAGTAATCGTGGCGCGAGCTCTGCTAATCCAACCCGACTTATTGCTTCTAGAGGACCCGCTTGAAGGATTAGATTTGGCGGGTAGAACGCAAGTCTTGGCCCTGATAGGGCGTTTGAGCAAATCCGTCACAAGGATCTATGCAGTGAGCCGAGAAACGGATATCCCAGAAAACACTAACAAGGTTTTTTTCTTAGATTCAAATTCCGAAATACGACTATTCTCATGCCAAAACGGGCTTGAGGCGCGGTCCATGATTTCGTCGATTACGAAAATAGAGTCGAGACGTGTTGTCCTCCCGCCGCCGCTAGAAAAAAAAATGCTTCCCCTAAACGCGGACGGATCGTTAGTAAACATAAAAAACGCAAGGGTAAAGTATTTAGAAAATACTGTCTTTGAAAATCTCGACTTAATAATCAAGCCAGGTTCTCATTGGCAGATTCGAGGTCCCAATGGTTCTGGAAAAACTACCCTCTTAAATCTTATCAATGGTGATCATCCCCAGAGTTATGCCAACGATATTTGTGTTTTCGGTTTTAAAAAGGGTAAAGGCGAAACCATATGGGAAATTAAGAAGAATCTTGGGTTTGTTTCTAACGCATTACACTGGGATCATCGAATCACAGTAAGTGTTATAAATGTTATCGTGTCCGGTTTTTTCGACACCATAGGACTTTACTCTAATGCTCCAGATTTACACTACAAAATAGCCTATAAATGGCTGGAACTGCTTGGCCTTGAAAAGGAAAAAAGTCGTAGGTTTTCTGAAATGTCTTTTGGCCAGCAAAGACTTATTTTGATCTGCAGAGCGATGGTGAAGCATCCGCCGCTTTTGTTGCTTGATGAGCCTTGCCGCGGACTTGATGATGCTAATCGGCAACTTGTTTTGGCGCTTATCAATAGATTGTGCGCTGATGGAGATTCCACGATCGTATACGTGACTCACGATTTAGAAGACGAAATTCATTCCATATCGAACAGCTTAGAACTTGATTAGGCTAAATCATTCATGCTCTGGTTTTAGGATTTTGGCATAGCAATGCCTTGAATCGGTAGGACCTCAAACTTGTTTTGAGTCTCAAAACGCTTATCTTAGTCCAGTTCAGTTTCTCTTGGCTAGATTGTAAGAATAATCCCCACGAGAGCTGCTGTGGTACAAGTAGCGATTGTGCCAGCAACAAGTGATTTTAACCCTAGATCAATTATCTCTTGTTTTCTTTTCGGAACAAGAGTGATTAAGCCAGAGACCATAATGCCGAGACTAACAAAGTTTGCAAAACCGCAAAGTGCATAAGTCATAATTAGTCTAGTTCTCTCAGACATGACTTCCAAGGGCAATTCACCCAGTCTGACATAAGCAATAAATTCAGTCAGCACTAACTTAGTGCCCATGAGCTGTCCTGCGGTGAAGGCTTGGTCAAAAGGAATTCCCATCATCATTGTTAAAGGGATTAGGAGAAATCCAAGGACTCTCTCTAATGTTACCTCTTCCCCTGCTATCTCGGGAAGAGCACCAAGAAAAGCATTAACCAAGAACACGAGAGCTACAATTACTATGATCATTGCGATTACGTTTAAAAAAATCTGTAATCCATTTGATGTTCCTACGCTAATAGCGTCGACCAAACTGTCTGCGCCTCTGTCAGATTCCCCTTGACCAGTAGTTATTAACGAGTTGTCTGGAACAAATATGTGAGCTATGTAAATTGCTGCAGGCAGTGTTATCAGAGAGCAACTAATTAAATGGCCTATTGCGTTTGGGACAACTGAGCTAATGATCGCTGACTCCAGGGCTAACATTGTCCCGGCAATCGTGGCCATTCCAGCAACCATGATTGCGAACAGCTCGCCCCTGCTTATTTTCTGGAGGTAATGTTTAATTAACAAAGGGGACTCGATCATTCCGAGAAAGGCATTTGCTGATACGCCTAACCCTACCGCACCTCCTACCTCAATAGTTTTTTCAAGAATGAACGAAAAACCCCGCATAATTAGCGGGAGGATTTTTAAGTACATCAGGATTGATGAAATGACACTTACTACAATTATCAATGGCATTGCTTGAAATGCTAAGATGAATCCATCGCCCTGATCGCTCGTTTGAAAGGGTAAAGCGTCGCCTCCAAGGTAACCGAATATGAATGAGGTTCCTGCTCTTGTAGCAGCTTGCAAGACAGAGATTCCATCGTTAAAAAAAACAAATAACCCCTGTGACGCAGGAAGTTTTAACAAAATCAAAGCGAGTACCGTTTGAAGAAGCAAGCTCTTGCCAACGATCCTTAATTTAATGTCTGTCCGGGATTCGCTGAATATTAGGCATAGAAATATTAGAAGGGCGAGGCCGACAAAACTCTGCAATAACAACATTATTTTCACAACTTTTAGATTAAATTTTAGTTTATGGACTCGTTAGTTATTTTTTCCTGTCCCTTCGTTTTCTTGAAGTATGCTATCGTAGAGAAACGAAAATTGGTATTAGAGTTTTTTTAATGTCCAAACACCTTGAAAAAGATGTCAACCAGGTAAGGAATAGAATCCTGGATTTGGGAGAAATGGTTGCAGAAGGTATAGAGACAGCCAGTGCCATGATCCAAAACTATGATTTAGTTTTGGTAAACCAAGTTTATGAAGTCGAGCACCTGATCGATAAGATAGAGGTTGAAATCGAAGAAGAATGTCTGAAAGTTTTGGCGCTGCATCAGCCAGTCTCTGAAAATTTGCGGTTTCTAATTGTCGTCCTGAAAGTTAATAATGACTTAGAGCGAATGGGCGACCAGCTAAAGAATATCGCAGAGCGTATCGAATACATCTCGGACAAAGATAGGGTCGTCGCAGATCTAAATTTGCATTCCATGGCGGAGCTTTGTTCAAAAATGGTAAAAGAATCTATAGTTGCTCTTACCCAGCAAGATGCAAAAAAAGCAAGAACAGTTCTAGAGCTGGATGATGAGTTAGACATTATGCATGCCGCAACCTATAAAACACTTACTAAAGTAATGTTAGATAAATCCGAATCGATTCGTGCAGCGCTATCCCTGCTAACGGTTTCTTCTAACTTGGAGCGAATCGGGGATTTGGCTACTAACATAGCGGAAGAAATTATCTCGATGGAAGAGGGCGAAATAGTTAGACACAAAAACTTGACTGAGTTCCCTAAATCTTAAGAACTTTAAGACGAACGGAATTTTTTTGCGGTTGCTATGCACCGCAAGAGAGGCCTATCATTTGTAAAACCATTTTCATTTTAAGGTGATTGGCTTGAATTTCGAAAACATACTCGTCGAAAACAACGAAGGAATTGTTACCATTTCAATGAATCGTCCAGACCGTCTTAATGCCTGGACGCGAAAAATGGGAGCAGAAATGGAAGCAGTTATATCTCTTGGAAACAAAGACCCCGGGGTAGACGCTTTTTTAGTCACAGGCAGCGGCCGTGGCTTTTGCGCTGGAGCCGACGTGAAGGACCTTTTTCACGCTGAGTCTGTAAGTGGAGAGGCCGGATCAGAGGACGGTTCAGGCGATTGGGTTAGCTTGATTCGATCCTCTAAGCCAGTTGTTGCGGCGATCAACGGCGCTGCTATTGGGGTCGGCCTGACGCAGGTTTTACCGATGGACTTTATAATTGCCTCCACTGAAGCGAAGTTGAGCTGCAGGTTCATAAAAATGGGCTTGGTTCCTGAGCTTGCAAGCTCAAAGTTCCTAATAGCTCGGTGTGGTTTTGGCGCTGCTAGCGAATTAATGTTAACGGGAAAAACGATCCTTGCCGAAGAGGCTTTGAAAGTTGGTCTGGTGGACAAGGTAACAAATCCTCAAGACCTTATGGCTGAGGCGGTGATCGTCGCGAGAACCATGGGGGAGAACCCCCCGGAGGCCCTGAAGAAGGTTAAGCAGCTTATTACTGAAAACATGGACGAGTCAGATCTTGGGCTTGTTCAGTCCCGTGAACTCAAGGCTTTATCTCTTTGCTATGAAACGCCGGAGCATAAGGAGGCGATTAATGCGTTTTTAGAAAAAAGAGAACCTGATTTCAAGAAGAACATCTCGTAAGCACTTATCGGAGTTTGGGCGAGCGGTATGAACTGAGGTTTGTGAATAAGATTCCGTAGAGAAAAACCAAGGCGGATAGGAACATGCCGGGGACCATGGCGCTCATGGTTCCGTAGTGTTCGATCACATAACCAATTATGATTGCTCCTACGGGAATGCTGCCCATTAAACCTATGTTGTAAACGCTGAGGATCCTTGCAAGGAAGAGCGTCTCGGAAGCCTCTTGCACAATAGTTCGTGAGAGATTGGTGGTGACACCCATATTCAGGCCCCAAGCAAAAAGGACGGCTAGCAAAAAAGTCCAATCAGGTTCTATCCAAACGAGAAACAGCACCAATATTCTAGAGAGCTGCAAAACAAGGAACCATAACCCTGGCTTTACTAACGGCATTAACTTGTATTGGATGAGATTGGAAATAGCGGCGCCGGAATAAAAAATTACCATTACCGTTGCGAAGCCCAGTGCGCTTCCGTCGTACACGCGTTTCACTATAAAGGGAATAGCCGTTAAAAATGCGCCAGCATTAAAAATTCCCGATATAAATGTAATGAGAAGTGTATTGAAAATAGTCTTGTTTTGAATAACTGCCTTAAAACCAAGAGTTATATCTAGAATCATGTGGCGATTATTTTCTTTTTTATCTAGCTGCACAGTGGGCTTCAGTCCAGCGACCGCGATTGACGTAAGAAGGAGTGCGGCGGCTTGGATCAAAAGAACATTATTGGTACCTATTATCTCAAGTTGTCCAGCTAAACTAAATCCAATAATCTGAACGACAAATCCTATGCCTGTAACAGCTGTCACGCCTCGCTGGATATCTTCTCGAGCAATCTGATTAAGCAGCGATTGCTGAGCAGGTGTAACAACGGAGGTTATTACGCTCATTAGCAAGCCAAAACATGCTACTGACCACAAATTGAGTAAGCCAAACTCGATAATTGCTATCAAGCAGATGGGCAATATCCATGCTAAAAGGTAGCCATTCAACAGGATGCTTCTGGGATCAGTTTGATCTGCCTTAGCACCGCCCCATAACATTAAGAGAATTCCTGGCAGAGCGATCGACGCTTGGATAATTCCAACTCTGTCGGCAGGCAGAAGAAGTATTCCAACCAGAAGCCAGCTTAAGATTAATTGCTGCATCGCAAGGCCGATACCAGAAAAAGCGATGGAAAAGAGGTAAAAACTAAGCTGTTTTCTCAATCTTTTGCTTCCCCAAAACTTGGACCGTTTTTTTATGACTAATGCGATAAAAAACGAGTATAAAGGGACGAAAAGGGTTGTACAAATGAGAGCCTTAAAAAAATTGATTTAAAACAATAATTTACGATCCAGTAGCAACTGTTCGTTTAATTGACTTACTTGTCTTGAACAAGTATCTTGGACGGACTTTTTATCAGCGGTTGTGATATGGCAAATTATGTAGCTCCCTCGAAAGAAATCGATTTTGTTCTCAACAAGGTTTTGGATTATAAAAAATTAAACGCGCTCTCAGCTTTTTCTGAAGCAACTCCCGAGTTAACTGAAGCAATCCTAGACAACGCAGCTAAGTTTGCCGGTGAGGTGATTGCGCCCATAAATAGGGCCGGTGATGTTGAAGGAGTAAAGGTGCAGGGATCAGAAGTGAAAACCGCCTCGGGTTTTGTCGAGGCATATCGGCAATTTGTTGATAGTGAATGGCTCGCTTTAGCTCAAAATCCCTCTTATGGGGGACAAGGACTTCCTTTCCTTGTTCATCTAGCTGCGTCCGAAATGTGGAACAGCGCCTGCACCTCTTTCGCGTTGTGTCCCATGCTGACTGCTGGAGCAATCGACGCTCTGAGCGATCACGCGGACGAAGATTTAAAGCAGAGATATCTGCCAAACCTAGTGACGGGCAAGTGGAGTGCGACAATGAATCTGACTGAGCCCCATGCGGGCTCTGATTTGTCGAAGTTAAGGACGATAGCTGAACCTGTCGGCGATCACTACCTCATTAAAGGACAAAAAATTTACATCACTTGGGGCGAGCATGATATGGCTGAGAACATAATTCATATTGTTCTCGCGCCCATGGTTGATGCGCCCCCTGGGAACAAAGGGCTGTCTTTGTTTCTCGTGCCGAAGTTTCTGCCGGGCGCTGATGGGGTTTTGGGCGAAAGGAACGACCTTAAAGTAGTATCTACGGAGCATAAGTTGGGAATAAACGCGAGCCCGACTTGTGTTATGAGTTTTGGAGAGGACACCGGGGCGATTGGCTACCTCATAGGAAAACCAGGCGACGGCCTGGCTTGTATGTTTACGCTTATGAACCATGCGCGATTAGAGGTTGGCCTCCAGGGAGTAGCGCTGAGCGAAAGGTCTTATCAAGATGCCTTGGCTTATGCAAAGGACAGAGTGCAAGGCCGCAACTCACAGACGGGTGAGCCGGCGAAGATAATTGAACACGCGGACGTGCAACGAATGTTAATGCAAATGCGATCGATGACTGATGCGATGCGAGGACTAACTTACGATGGAGCTTACGCCCACGATTTTAGGGTTAATGGGAGTTCTCAAGAAGAACGGGAATTTTATCAGGATAGATTCGCTTTGCTCACTCCGTTAGTAAAAGCTTGGTGTACCGAGCTCGTAAACGAGGTTACTTCTCTAGGGATACAAGTTCATGGAGGAATGGGCTTTATCGAAGAAACTGGCGCAGCTCAGCATTACAGAGATGCCAGAATTGCTGCAATATATGAGGGCACCAATGGAATTCAAGCGAATGATTTGCTTGGCCGAAAGGTATTGAAGGATCAGGGTGCTGCGATGAGGAGTTATATAGCTGAGGTCCTTCAAACTTCGGAGACACTAAAGAGCAACTCTGAATTCAAGAAGATAGCAGAAATGTTGGAAGAAGCGGCAACAAACCTAGAAACAACTACGAATTTTGTTATTGAAAACTCTAAATTGGGGCAAAATTTCGTTGGAGGTGTAGCTTTTAATTTTTTGATGATGATGGGGTATGTCTCCGGTTCTTGGTACATGGCGCGAAGTGCCGAACGGGCCTTGGTCATCGCGGATGACGGCGACAACGAGTTTATTAAAGGAAAGCTTGCTTCGGTCAGATTCTATTTTGCGCAGCTCCTGCCGAGGCACAAGGGGTACATGGATGCTGTCATTAATGGCGCCGACATAGGACTTTCAATGAACGAATCAAACTTTTAATAATGGGACTTGCTAATCGTCGACTTACCCAAGCGGAAAGAACAGAAATTTCCGATATGAAAATGTTGGACGCGACCGTCGATTTAATAGTATCGAGAGGTCCATCGGCTACTAGTCTCAAAGAAGTTGGATTAAAAGCGGGTTATTCCCGTGGGCTAGCGAGTCAAAGGTTCGGATCAAAAGACAACTTAATGGCCTTTGTTCTCAGAAACATAGGGGATGTGTGGCTTCAGCAGTTAAAGTCTGCGACCATCGGAAAAACTGGTATCGAAGCAATTCATCGGGCTTTAGATGAGCACTATCGGTTCTGTTTAGAGGCTCCGAAGAGGGTAAGAGCCTTCTATACGCTTTGGTTCGAATCGGTGAATGCTGGAACGGAGCTTGAGGCGATCATCGAGAAGATTCACAGAAGAAGACATCAAGACGTAGCTCGCTGGATCATGGCCGAATTCGAAGAAACAGAAATAGATTCAGACCGGACAGATATCATCAGCTCACATTTTTGTGCGTCTATAATCGGTATTGTTTACTACTGGTTGACGAAGCCCGAAGATCAGGAACACACAAAAAAACTTCACGATAATTTAAAAAATACCATGACACTGCTCCTGCAGGAGCGCTAGGGAGAGACAATATGTCTGAAATGAAAATCAGTTCCGTAGACTCAAGCAGCGAACCTGGTGGCAAGCTAGAAAAATCGAGCCCACCACTGCGCTTTGTTACCGCGGCCAGCCTTTTCGATGGCCATGATGCCTCCATCAACATAATGCGGCGAATATTGCAGTCACTCGGTGTTGAAGTGATTCACCTGGCGCACAATCGTTCTGTAGCTGAGGTGGTTCAGGCAGCGCTCCAAGAAGATGTTGACGGAATAGCAATTAGCTCATATCAGGGCGGACATGTTGAATATTTTAAGTACGTCATTGACATGTTAAAGCAAAATAAAGCCGGTCATATAAAAGTTTTTGGTGGCGGGGGAGGAGTGATTGTTCCTGAAGAGATAGACGAGCTTCACGAATATGGGGTAGAGAGGATCTATTCTCCGCAAGACGGAATGGCTTTAGGTTTAGTTGGTATGATTCAGGATATGGTCGATCGGTGCGATTCCTCGAGATCAAGAAAAGTCAACGAAATCGGAAAGAACTCCTCGGACTACTTGTCACTTTCCTCATTAATTTCGAATATTGAACGAGGCGATCTTAGTGACGCTGAGCTTGCCACCTTGAAACTAGGATCCGGTTCGTCAGCTCCTGTGCTAGGGATTACAGGTACGGGGGGAGCAGGTAAGTCCTCATTGACAGATGAAATAATTAGAAGGTTTCGGATAGACAGTGATAATTCTGCCAAGATAGCTGTGTTAGCAATAGACCCCACCCGTCGAAAGACAGGGGGAGCGCTTTTGGGTGACCGAATTCGAATGAATTCGATCTATGACAAGAACATATATATGAGGTCAATCGCTACCAGAAAATCTTCCGGTGAGGTCCCAGGCTACTTAACCGATATAGTCGCCGCCGTCAAAAAATTTGATTTTGATTTAGTTATTGTGGAAACCCCCGGAATTGGCCAGGGAGACGCGGGGATTGTGCCTTATGTCGATGCGTCCATGTACGTAATGACCCCGGAATTCGGAGCCCAGAGCCAATTGGAAAAAATCGACATGCTCGACTTCGCTGATTTGGTGGTGATCAATAAGTTCGACAGAAAGGGTGCCGAAGATGCGCTACGGGACGTAGCGAAACAGTTCCAGCGCAATAAAGACGCTTGGGAGACAAAGCCAGCTGAACTTCCTGTGTTCGGAACTATTGCCTCTCGATTTGGAGACGATGGTGTTTCAGCTGCTTATCACGGAATTCTTGATGTCTTGAAGAAGCGTGGGCTTCGTGAGTGGAAATCCCATTTGCCTTATGCTGACAATCGTATTCCAAGCCAGCGTTCAGTGATTGTCCCTGGAGCTAGAGCAAGATATCTCGCAGAGATTTCTGATACCTTGCGAAAGTATCACGCCGATTCGTTAAAACAATCATATATTGCTAGAGAAATTCAACAACTCTCCGCCGTTCAAAATCTGATGGCCGATAGAAATGAGGAGATAGATTCGCTTCTCGGTGAGAGAAGAAAAACTCTCACTCAAGAGAACCAAGAGATTTTGGAATCCTGGATCGCGGTGCGTGAAAGTTACCAAGGAAGTGAACGAGAAGAAGTCTTGCCATCAGGGAAAACTATTGTAACCCGTTTAGGTGTTGAGTCTTTATCCGGCAGTTGGATATCAAGGGTGGCTGTCCCTCGGTTTGAAGACGATGGAGAGATCCTTAAATTTCTCAAGCGAGAGAATCTTCCTGGACATTTTCCTTTTACTGCAGGAGTTTTCCCATTTAGACGTGAAGGAGAGGACCCGGCAAGAATGTTTGCGGGTGAGGGTGATCCTGAAAGGACTAACAGGCGTTTTAAAAAATTGTCTGAGCATGCGGAAGCGAAGCGGCTTTCGACAGCATTCGATAGCGTAACTCTCTACGGGTTCGATCCTGCTACTCGCCCGGATATCTATGGAAAAATTGGGAACTCCGGTGTGTCCATCGCAACTCTTGATGATATGAAGGTGCTTTATGGCGGGTTTGACTTGTGTGATCCGAAGACATCGGTTTCTATGACAATAAACGGTCCTGCTCCGGCAATTCTGGCTATGTTTTTGAACGCAGCGATTGATCAGCAAGTCGACAAGTTTGCATCCAAGGAAAATAGGGAACCAAACAAGGAGGAGTATGAAGAGCTAAAAGCCTTTGCTCTTTCAAATGTTCGGGGTACCGTTCAGGCCGATATTTTGAAAGAAGATCAAGGGCAAAACACCTGTATTTTTTCAACTGAATTTAGCTTAAGAATGATGGGAGATATTCAGCAATATTTCATACAAAATGAAGTTAGGAATTTTTACTCCGTATCTATATCTGGTTACCATATTGCTGAAGCTGGGGCTAACCCAATTTCGCAGCTTGCTTTTACTCTAGCCAACGGCTTTACCTTCGTCGAGGCATATCTTGCTCGTGGGATGCATATCGATGATTTCGCGCCCAACCTATCTTTTTTCTTCTCAAATGGAATGGATCCTGAGTATACGGTTATAGGTCGTGTAGCAAGGCGCATATGGGCCGTAGCAATGCGAGAGAAATACGGAGCAAATGAGAGAAGCCAAAAGTTAAAATACCATATTCAGACGTCAGGGCGTTCTCTGCACGCTCAGGAAATGCAATTCAATGATATAAGGACAACCCTCCAGGCACTTTTAGCGATCAATGACAATTGCAATAGCTTGCACACTAACGCCTACGATGAAGCTATTACTACTCCAACGGAGGAGTCTGTTCGGCGAGCCTTGGCGATTCAGTTAATAATAAATCGAGAGTTTGGGGTAGCCAAAACAGAAAATCCGAATCAAGGATCGTTTATCGTTGACGAATTAACTGATCTAGTTGAAGAGGCTGTGCTACGCGAGTTCGAAAGCATCTCCGATAGAGGTGGAGTTTTGGGAGCAATGGAGACCGGGTATCAGCGCGGTAAAATACAAGAAGAGTCGATGAAATACGAAACTCTGAAACACGATGGAACTCTCCCGATAATTGGCGTCAATACGTTCCAACCAGAATCGCAACCAGAGGAACTGACGATTGAGCTGGCAAGATCCACCGAAGAGGAAAAGCAGAGTCAAATAGAACGCGTAACGAAATTTCAGGAATCCAACAAAGATATTTCAAATGAGGCTTTGAAAGAATTAAAAGCTGCGATTACAGATGGCAATAACGGTTTCGAGGCTCTTATGAAAGCAGTGAGGTCGTGTTCGCTGGGACAACTTACCGATGCATTTTTCGAGGTGGGTGGACAATACAGAAGAAACACTTGATGCCCGAAGTTGATGAATGGCCAATTGAAGAGCTTATAGAAGGGAAGCATTTCTATTTTGAGAACGGTTTGATGGTTTTGACAGCAGACTACCATTTGTCACGGGGAACCTGCTGCGGAAATCGCTGTAAGCACTGTCCTTTTAATCATCAGAATGTGAAATAGGTTGCGAGTAATTTCCTTGGTTCCAAGCTTGACGGAGACCCTAATAGAGTGTGGGGTTGAGGTCATTGGGAGAACGAGGTTTTGTGTTCATCCGCTAGACAAAGTCAGGACTATTCCTGTTGTGGGTGGAACCAAAGAAATCAACTGGGGGAAGTGCTCAGAATTAAACCCTAGTTTGGTCGTATTTGACAAAGAAGAAAATAATAAGGAAATGGCAGATTCCTGTCCTTTCCCTTTCCACGCGACACACATAACGTCGATTCAGAATATCTCCTCGGAATTAGAGATATTATCGTCCCTAGTCTTCTCAACGAGGTTAAAAAGTCTAGCTAATAAATGGAAGCTTTTGGCTGATGGTCCTGATCTTCAATTCGAGGGCTGGAATGAAATTCCGACGCTTAGCAAGAGAATCGGAACAAATATAGAAAACTTTGAAAAAGCGGAGTACATGATCTGGAGGGACCCCTGGATGACGGCTGGCTCGCAGACGTTTATTGGATCTGTTCTAAAGAAGATCGGGTTATCCGAATATCTTCAAACGAGCGATTCGAAGTATCCAACTCTGAATCCCAGACAAACACCGAGCCCCTCAACTTTTTATCTTTTTTCTTCGGAGCCTTTCCCTTTTGAGCGCTATATGGACGATCTTGAACGTATTGGTTTCAACGGTGCGCTTGTTGACGGAGAGTTTTTTTCTTGGTTTGGCAGCCGAAGTTATCGGATGCTGAGCGACCTCGTAAAAAAGGCTACATAGATTAAGTTTTTAGCGAAATCTTTTTGTTTTGACTGTCGTTAAATTTCGATGATGTTTGCTGTGGGCATAACATCATTCCCAAGCTCTTTATTTTTTGCTTTTTTGAAGGCAGCTAAATCTCCAATCGCTGCCTGCCAAGTATAAAAATGGTCGGTGCCCTCTATTGGGATAGGAAAACAGCCAAACCCGATTGGTAGTGCCGCAAAGTCTCCTTCGAACTCCCCAACTAAATGTTTGTCAATGAAGTTGGTGTAGGCATCTTTTTTTTCGATAGGCACTACATCAAAGAACGGTACCGCGTCTCTTTTATTATCGATCTGAGACAAAATCTCAGCAGGAAATAGGCCACCAGTCCATCGAGCATTTATCTCAGTGACGGATATCTCCCCATTTTTACCGATGAAGAAATCTATTCCACAATTGCTCCCCTCAGAGCTGACATAACCATGGTGGCGCGCATACCTCCCTACGTTGATTAACGTTTCTTGATGCTGGGGAGACACTTTGACTGATTCTGATATGAGATTTCCCACCCAGAGACCCTCAGCAAAGAGGATTTTTCTCGTGTTCGCGATCTTTATTTCGTCTTCGCTAATACACAGATCAACGGTCATCTCGGTAAAATACGTCAAATCAAGTTTTTCTTGCAGCAAGATAACCATGGTGTCCTCGTACTCAGCGACATAACGGTGTGCTTCCTCGACGCTACTAACTGCAGCCACGTTTCTTGCTCCTGCCAAACCCAAAAGTTTTATCATTATTTTGTTTTGGTATTTTGAGAAAAATTCTGAGACTTTTTGACTTGCGAGTTGAGACTTGTTGACGATTATCGTGTCAGGACAAGGGATTCCGAAGTTTGGAGCATTTTCTGCGAAGTGTTTCTTTGAATTAACATTCCTGTTCACCCTCAATAGTTCTTCGTTTTGATGAATTACAGCATTTGATCCGCTAGTCATATAAAAATTTACAACGTCCGCAATGTCTCTATTTTTATTTGCGTAGGCGGCGACAGACTCATAGAAATCAAATTTAGGGTGATAGCTGAAGTTTTCTAGCGGGATCACCTGGTCCACCATGCGCTCATAAAAATCAAGATATTGCCGAAGAGTGCTACTCCAGAGAGGGCTTTTGTACTGATCGTACACTGCTAAATGGTCATGCGAATTACCGATGCATGCCGAAGCTATTTGTAACATTGCGGTAAGCTCGACATTAGAAAGGTGATCTGCTTTTTGCTTTTCAGTTAGATTCTCAAGATCAAAGAAGAGTGAGCAATCGTCTCCGGCCATTGCGAAGAGTGAAGAGTATTTTGCACTTGGAAAAAAAGAACCTGCTTTCATAGTCAACTCATGTGAGCGCCGCCATCCACGTTAAGTGTCTGGCCTGTTACAAAACTCGAATCGTCTCCAGCTAAAAAGGCAACACTGGCCGCCAATTCAGAAGGAAGTCCTTGTCTGCCCATCGGCGCTGATTGTTTTATTCTCTCCGTTACTGCTTCTTTTTCTAGACCAAAACGGTCTGCTGTTCGTCCGATAGTTCCGTCCATCATGTCAGTCGAATGTGATCCCGGTGCGATGCAATTTACCCTGATATTTTCTTTAGCCAGCTCAATCGCAAGTTGCTGAGTGAAACCTACCATAGCGAATTTGGTTGCACAATAAGCGCCATAATCTGGTATCCCTCTGCGTCCTGCGGTTGAGGAAATATTAATGATTGAAC
>CAJWLI010000007.1 GCA_913043075.1 uncultured Gammaproteobacteria bacterium | reverse complement strand
ATTACCTCATAACGAATACTGCCAAGAAGGTTTCCAAACAATTCAAATGATTCTCTTTTATATTCACTTCTGGGCTGTTTTTGAGCATACGCTCGCAGATGAATTCCTTGCCTCAGATAATCCATTGCTGCAAGATGCTCCTTCCAAAGATTATCAAGAGTATCGAGCATAATCCTCTTTTCTAAAAGGCGTAAATTAGCACCAACCTGATCTTGTTTGATTGCATAATTTTCTTTAGCTTGAGCAATGATCCGATTGCGCAGCTCCCTCTCCCCTATGTCTTTCTCATTTTCTAGCCAATCTCGTAGAGGGGCAACGAGATTAAACTCTGATGCCAAAGCTTTCTCCAAGCCGATAACATCCCACTGTTCTTCAAGACTATCCGGAAAGATAAATCGATCAATTAATTCCTCAAAAACATTAGGCCAGATTTCCTCTAAGATATTTGAGATGTCATCGGATTCGATGATTTGATCTCTCTGGGAGTAGATCATTTGACGCTGGTCATTAGCTACATCATCGTACTCCAATAACTGTTTTCGAATATCGAAATTCCGTCCCTCTACTTTTCGCTGAGCTTTTTCAATGGCGTTATTAACCATCCGATGCTCAATCGCCTCTCCTTTCTCCATTCCGAGATTCTGCATAAAACCTCTAATACGATCGGAAGCAAAAATCCTCATAAGACTATCTTCCAACGAGAGGTAGAATCTCGAGTAACCTGGATCACCCTGTCGGCCAGACCGACCTCTCAGCTGGTTATCAATCCTCCTACTCTCATGTCTTTCTGTACCAATCACATGCAACCCGCCAGCGTCCAAAACTTTCTTATTATCCTCAACCCACTTTTCTTTAACTTTTTTTATTAGTTCATCTGTAGGATTTTTTGATTGAGAAATTTCAGCTTCCCAATTTCCACCAAGTATAATATCGGTGCCTCGACCGGCCATATTCGTCGCAATAGTTACTGAACTAGGTCTCCCCGCCTGTGCTATTATCTCGGCTTCCTTCTCATGAAATTTAGCATTAAGAATTTTGTGGTCAATTTTCTGCTTTTTGAGATACCCTGAGAGTAACTCGCTAGACTCGATCGATGCTGTACCAACCAGAACCGGGGCACTTTTAGCTTTACACTTTTGAATCTCTTCGACTATGGCTTCATATTTCTCTTCTTGGGTCATAAAAATAAGATCGTTTTGATCTTCTCGCACCATCGGAAGATTAGTAGGTATAACCACTACGTCTAAACCATATATTTGCTTAAATTCAGTGGCTTCCGTATCCGCAGTGCCAGTCATTCCGGCTAACTTCTCATATAAACGAAAGTAATTCTGGAAAGTTGTCGATGCTAGAGTCTGACTCTCATTGGTTATTGCTACCTTCTCTTTAGCTTCTATCGCTTGATGCAGACCATTTCCCCAGCGCCGACCAGGCATAGTTCTGCCCGTATGCTCATCTACAATTACTATCTCTTTCTCTTCAACAATGTAATCGACGTCTCGTTGATAAAGATTGTGAGCTTTGAGAGCTGCAGAAATATTCTGCAAGAGAGACAAGTTTCCTGCTCCGTAAAGGCTATTCCCTTCTTCTATCAAACCCTTTTTTATTAACTCTTTCTCGATTTTTTGATGGCCGGTCTCTGTCAGTTCGATATCTCTTTGCTTTTCATCGACGTAATAGTCACCCGGGGGGTCTCTCTCTTCGGCAATATCCTCAGCTGTTTTAACCTGTTGGCTCATTTCAGGAATGATAGAGTCTATGAGTCTATAAATCTGAGCTGAATTCTCTACCCCTCCTGAAATTATTAAAGGTGTCCTTGCTTCATCAATTAATATAGAATCCACCTCATCTACTATCGCAAAACAATTTCCTCTTTGCGTTCGATCGTTTTCGGAGAAAGCCATATTGTCACGGAGATAGTCGAAACCAATCTCGTTGTTAGTTCCGTAAGTGATATCGGCATTATAGGCATCTCTTTTCTCTTGTATATCCTGTCCAGAATATACAACTCCTACCGTGACCCCGAGCTGAGCGTATAAGGGGCCCATCCATTCTGCTCCCCACTTTGCTAGGTAATCGTTGACTGTCACTAGGTGAACGCCTCTCCCTAAAAGCGAGTTTAAGTACAAAGGCAGTGTAGCGACTAACGTTTTTCCTTCACCTGTTCGCATCTCAGATATCCGACCCTCATGGAGCGCAATACCACCCATCAGTTGAACGTCGAAAACCCTCAAGCCTAGTGCTCTCTTACCTGCTTCCCTAACCGTGGCAAACGCATCTGGCAAAATTTGATCTAGGCTTTCGCCGTCGGAAAGCCTTCCTTTGAGATAATTTTTTCTATCCATCAGATCAGCGTCGGAAAGTATTTCGAGCCGAGGTTCAATTTCATTTATTGTTCGAACGATCTTTTGGTAACGCTTTAATTCTCGGCTATTTTTGCTTCCGAAAATTTTAGTAAACAGTCGAATTAACATCTTTGGTTTCTCTTTTGATCTTAATCAAAACTATTTTATGATTTAGCGCTGTGGAAGGATTTTCAGGTAAAGATTCACCTAGTTGCTCGATATATATACTTTGATGGATCAACGACTTTACTACCTTTATACACCTCAAAGTGAACATGGGGCCCAGTGGATCTGCCTGAGCTACCCATAAGCCCTATAACTTGACCACGCCTAACGATATCACCGGCATTTACGGCAAGCTCCTTATGATGCCCATACCTTGTGGCATATCCGCCGCCATGATTTATTTCTATCATTCGTCCGTAGCCACTTCGCTCGCCTGCAAATACTACAACCCCCGCAGCAACAGCAATCACGTCGGCACCTTCTTTTCCGGCGAAGTCGACTCCCTCATGCCAGGCTCTTTTCCCGGTAATCGGATCTACGCGGCTACCGTAACGAGAAGACATCCACCCTTTTTTAACTGGCCTACCGGCAATAAATTTATCTCTGTCCATTTTCTGCTTAGCCATAAGAATTTGCAGAACACCCAATTGCTGCTCTCTATCTTCTATATCTCTGGCTAATTGATCCAGTAATTCCATATATGACGGTGGCTTATAAGCCGCTGCACCAATTATTTTTTCAGGCCCTCCCATCGCTGGGGCGCCAGAAAAATCAAATTCACCTTCGTTCAGCCGACCTATTTTGGTCAATCTCTCGCCAAGAGCATCAAGCCTAACTATTCTTGCTTGCAATTGAGCTATTCTTAAAGCAGAGGCCTGATGTTTCAGTTGCGCGTCCTGCTTTAAACGTTCGACATATCTTCGCTGGACCTCCATCTCATGCTTCCACTTGACCACTAATTCAGGACTAATGGACGAATCAAAATTAAGGTATCGATACGTAAAAAATCCAATAAAAACCGCAAATGCCAAGACAGCTAAAATTAAACCGGAGATTACGATCAAATTCGCATTGAAAGAATGATGCCTTCCAGATTTGTTGCTGACGATAATAAAGTTCATATAAACTCTACCCACTAACCCGTAATTTTTTTATAAACCTAATATTAGGAGCCCTAAAAAAGCTTATGCTCACTTTGCCCAGGCAAGTTAAATCCATAAAAACCATCTTGCTAAACGGTAATGATATACTGCATTTGCTCGTAACCCAATCCCAAGAACTCAAAAGTATTCAAGAGATTATAGCATCTACCATACCCTTTGAATTCGCTATTTGCGGCATAAAAGGAGGTATTCTTAGCATAATTGTATCTAAAGCCACTGAGGCCACGAACGTAATGTACCGAGAGGAAGAGATCATCTCAGCGCTTTCGGGTGCGGGTATTGTTGCAAACGGGTTAAAAATGAAGGTTCAGCCTCTAAAAAACAAGCCGTCGCCTGACGCTAATCGAAATATAGTATCTAAAAATGCTGCAGAAACAGTTGCCATGCAAGCCATTGAAATTGGAGATAGCGCGATTTCCAGCGCATTAAGTAGACTATCCGACACTCTAAAAAAGCAACGTTACAAAGACTCAGCAAAACCTTCATAGGATGAGGGAACCTTATCGTTTTCGCCAAAGGTAACAAACTCCCATGTCTCTGGTTGCTCCATGAGTTTTTTTATCAAAGCATGATTCTCGGCGTGCCCAGATTTAAAGCCTACGAACTCACCAATAAGGCTAGAACCTATAAGATATAAATCTCCTATTGCATCTAATATCTTATGCCTTACGAACTCATCGGAGTGACGAAGTCCATCGTCATTAAGCACGTCAGCATCTCCAACATAAATAGCGTTATCCATGCTGCCTCCCTTAGCTAAGTTCTTTTCTCGCAAATACTCGAAATCTTGCACTAATCCAAAGGTCCTAGCTCTGCTAACTTCTTTAACAAAGGAGGTCGCAGAAAAATCAACAGAGGCATGTTGCTGTTTAATTACTGCGTTATCATAAACTATAGTATGACTTACCCTAAAACCATCAAACGGGTGGACCTCTACTGTTTGGCCAAAAGCTCTTGAACCCTCATTTTCGTAAATCTTGACGGCTTCTTTTATTCTAATAAATTTCTTCAGAGCATCTTGCTCGGTAACACCGGCCGATTGAATCAAAAAAACAAAATTCGCTGCGCTTCCATCCATTATGGGTAACTCTGGTCCGCTTACCTCAACATACACATTGTCAATACCCAAACCGCTAAAGGCGGACATTAGATGTTCAATAGTTGATATGTTGTATCCATCTTTTGTTATTGTTGTAGCCAAATTTGTGGCACCTACAAATGCACTTTTGGCTGGGATTTTTACTACTGGATCTGCGTCAACTCTGATAAACATAACGCCCGTATCAATCGGAGCGGGTCTTAAGGTGAGATATATTTTCTCTCCGGTGTGTATTCCTACTCCAGTCGCTCGAATTACATTTTTCAGTGTTCTTTGCTTAATCACAGCTCTATCCAATTTCCCCGGCACCCGAACATTAACATCATTGAAAAAAATGATCTAATCTCCTTCATGAACGGCTAGCTGAGCGGCTTGCGGTCCTTAAAAATTTACTTCCCTGCCTTATGCCAGACCGATAAAAAATCAATCCGCTTGTCGTCTCAGGAAAGCAGGTATGTCAAGATATTCCATATCTTTTTCTAGAGATTTGGGAATAAGACCACCTTTCTCGTTCTGCAACTTTCGTCTCTGATTAGTGGGTCTATCAAATTTGGTGTAATCACGCTCCCCATCGCCTGCTACTTGTTTCATCTCTTCAGGCGCCACTCCAAATCGACCACTTGTATCAGTTTTATCTCCAAGCCCCGTAGCGACAACGGTAACCCGCATCTCTTCGTTCATCGACTCATCTATAACCGTACCGACCACAACAGTGGCATTATCTGAAGCAAATTCTTGAACTGTGGCCCCCACTTCGGCGAATTCTCCCATGGTGATATCGCTGCTAGCAGCGATATTTACTAAAACACCCCTAGCACCAGTAAAGTCGATATCCTCAAGTAAAGGGCTTTTTACAGCGCTCTCTGCAGCTTCCCTCGCTCTGGAATCTCCTGTAGCCATTCCGCTTCCCATCATGGCACTCCCCTTTTCGGACATCACTGTTTTTACGTCAGCAAAATCAACATTAATCATGCCGGGTCTTATTATAAGATCCGCTATACCTTGGACGGCGCTCGAGACAACATCGTCAACAGTCGCAAATGCTTCAAGTAGCGGCGTATCTTCTCCTAAGATCGATAGGAGTTTTTGATTGGGGATGGTAATTAAAGAATCTACGTTTTTTGATAACTCTAGAATTCCCTCCTCAGCCACAGTCATACGATTTCTACCCTCAAAGTCGAAGGGACGTGTCACTACAGCGACGGTTAGAATTCCTAGCTCCTTTGCCATATCCGCCACTATAGGTGCTGCCCCGGTGCCAGTTCCTCCTCCCATCCCTGCAGCAATAAAAACCATGTCTGTTCCACTTAATATATCTCTAATTCGGTCGCGGTCTTCCAGCGCTGCTTCCTTCCCAACATTAGGGTTTGCTCCTGCCCCTAACCCCCTGGTCACGCTGCTGCCCAGTTGCAAAAGTGTTGGCGCTCTCAGACCAGTCAGCGCTTGTGCGTCTGTATTTGCACAAACAAATTCAACACCCTCGATTTTTTGCTTCACCATATGCTCGACGGCATTTCCACCACCACCACCAACACCTATTACTTTTATAACCGCATTTTGTGGAGCACTATCAACGATCTCAAACATCTTTTTCTCCTTTAAGGATATGTAAAATCTTTATAGTTTTATTAATTCCCCGTAAACCACTTCTTAAACTGGTTTATTAATCCATCCGATTTTTGCTTTGGTTTTTTCGCAACCCCTCTAGTTTGTTGATTTGCGCCGTAGTGCAAGAGCCCAACTGCTGTTGAATAAATAGGGTTTCGTACTATATCTGACAAACCCGCTACGTTTTTTGGCTTGCCCAGGCTAACAGGCATGTGAAATATTTCTTCCGCTAGTTCGATAGCCCCTTCAATTTTACTGGTTCCACCAGTAAGGACTATTCCAGCTGCAACCAGATCCTCAAAACCGCTGCGCCTTAATTCAGCTTGAACTAACGAAAATAACTCTTCATACCTGGGCTCAACCACCTCAGCTAAAGCTTGCCGAGATAGATCTCTGTCAGATCTATCTCCTACGCTTGGAATTTTTATAGTTTCATTTTCTTGAGCCAAAGAACCAAGCGCACACGCGTACTTGATTTTTATCTCCTCAGCATTTGGTGTTGGGGTTCTCAGAGCCATAGCTATATCGTTTGTTACCTGATCTCCAGCGATGGGGATTACGGCTGTGTGCCGAATTGCACCCTCGGAAAAGATCGCAATATCTGTAGTCCCCCCACCAATATCTACCAGGCAGACTCCTAAATCTTTTTCGTCCTCGGTCAATACTGCGTCTCCAGAGGCAAGTTGTTCCAAAATAATATCCTCGACTTCCAGACCGCACTTCTTAATACACTTTTCAATATTCTGATAGGCATTGACCGCGCATGTTATGAGATGAACTTTTGCCTCTAGCCGAACACCCGACATACCCAAAGGTTCTTTTACACCTTCCTGGTCATCTATCACATACTCTTGGGGAAGAACATGAAGAACCTTCTGATCCGCAGGAATAGCAACAGCTTGAGCGGCATCAATTACTCTTTCTATATCTGCCTGAAAAACTTCTTTATCTCTTATCGCAACTATACCGTGAGAGTTTAGACCTCGAATATGACTTCCAGCGATCCCTGCATAAACTTGCTCTATTTGGCAGCCCGCCATGAGTTCTGCCTCTTCGATCGCACGTCGAATTGACTCGACAGTGGTCTCGATATTGACGACTACCCCTTTCTTAAGCCCCTTTGAGGGGTGGCTGCCTATTCCTATGATATCTATCTCTCCCTCTAGTCCCAATTCCGCAACTATCGCAACTACTTTAGAGGTCCCAATATCTAGCCCGACCATTATTCGACCGTTATTTGGATTCGTCATAAGTCAATCTCCCTATGAGCTAAATTTCTTGATATTTGTCCAAACTTTTCGTCGCCGAATCTAACTGCTAATCCACCCGGGTATCTAGCATCGGCACTCAAAACCGGCCGCCCATCACCCGTCATTCGGCGATACTCCTCCAAAGCAATAAAACGCTCTAACCGATTTTTAAGTTCGTCTTTTCCTAGAAAAAGACGAAGTCCAGTCTGCATCTCAATTGACCAAGCGCCTAACTCGGAAAGCTTAAGCTCATTTATATGATGCCCATATCTTTTCAAAACCCCACTAACCTGCAGATAGAAGTCGATGAGATTTTTTTCCCTTCCTTCGGGGCCATAGAAATAGGGAAGGCTTCCTGCACGAAAAAGATTCCCTTTTAGAACTACTCCGTCGTTCGCAATAAAAGAATCGTCATTCCAATAGGCAATTACGTTTTTTGGGGAAATCTCTATGACAGAGCCCAAAGACCAATGCTTTCGCAAGTTCACTTCCCGAACCCAAGGCAGCTCAGACAAAGCCGAGATAATGTGTCTTGGACTGGATCCTCTCCCACTGTTTTTCATTAATATTTCTTTTGCTCGAAAAAGTTGTTCATTATTTAGATCTCCCGAAATAGACAAGGAGCCAAAAGACGATTTGTCCAAAAAGACAACTGCCAGAGAGATAAGTCCTAACGAAAGCGAGGTCATTAAACCCATTCTTAAAAAATTCCCACTCATGAAATCGTTTCCTCGCTCTGCCATCGTTGAGTTAAAGCCCTCGCTATCTGCGCGGTCTCTCCTGCCCCCTGAGTAACAACTAAATCTCCAGGGCGAACACACGATTCGAGCAAACATGGCACTTCCTGAATAGATTCTACGAATTTAACTGAAACAGAAGTTTTCAGTTTTAACTGATTAAACAAATCTTTACTTCCAGCACCATCAAGAGCCTCTTCTCCGGCGGCATAGGTTTCAAGCAAGAAAAGATGATCTACACTGGAGAGGACATCAACGAAACTCTCGAACATTTCCAATGTCCTAGAATATCTGTGAGGTTGGTAAACCATTATTAGTCGGGACTCAGGCCATCCATTCCGGATAGCTGCAATTACTGATCTTACTTCGTTTGGATGGTGTCCGTAGTCATCTACCAACATAAATTTGCCTTGATCTACACCAAACGTCCCGTGATATTGAAATCTTCTTGAAACGCCATCGAAAGATTCAATTCCACTAATAATCTTCTCTATCGCGATACCCTCTTCTGACGCAACAGCGAAAGATGCTAGAGCGTTTTGAACATTCTCAGAACCAGGCATCTTGAAGTCTATAGATGCGCATACCTTGGGATCATCTTTCTTTTTTACCGTAAAAGTGGACCTAAACCCATTCTGTATAAAATCGGTTGCTCTATAATCAGCTTCTTCATCAAAACCGTATGTAATAATAGGACGATTAACTTTAGACAGAATTACTTTAGTAATCGGATCGTCAACACATGCAACTAGCAACCCATAAAACGGCAAGTTGTGAATGAATTTTATAAAAGCTTGCTGTAGCCTTTTAAAACTTCCTTCGTAATTTATCAAATGATCTCTATCAACGTTAGTCAAAACAGTTAGCATTGGCTGAAGATGAAGAAAAGAAGCGTCGCTTTCGTCTGCTTCGGCTATCAAGTAACGGGATGCTCCTAATTTGGCATTGCTTGCAGAGCTATTCAAAAGCCCACCGATTATAAAAGTTGGGTCAAGTTCAGCCTGGTTAAATACCGAAGCAATCAAGCTAGTTGTTGTTGTTTTTCCGTGGGTACCTGCAACTGCAATACCATATCGATACCTCATTAGCTCCGCTAACATCTCGGCTCGTTGAACAACTGGAATACGCTTTTTAATTGCGGTTACATATTCCGGATTATTTTTTGGAATAGCGCTTGAAACAACCACCGCATCAGCGCCATTGATCTGTGACGCTTTGTGCCCGATGAATATTTTTGCTCCCAAGGAGCTGAGCCTATTAGTCATATCGGATGACTGATTATCGGAACCAGACACGTAATACCCTTGATTGTGAAGAACCTCTGCAATTCCGCTCATACCTGCTCCGCCGATCCCTACAAAATGAATCCTTTTTATTCGCCCCATTTGCGCGACTGATTCATAGCGAAAACTAGACATTTCTTTCTCTTCCTGTCCGTGCCTCGATCTCTATCCGAAGTAAAATTGCTACCATTACTAAGCTGACTACTAAGCTGTTTCCGCCGTAACTAATAAAAGGAAGCGTTATTCCCTTTGTCGGCAAGACTCCTAAATTTACTCCGAGATTTACTACAGATTGGACGCCTAAAAGAATTGAAATTCCGTATGCAAGGCTGGAATGGAAATTCATTCCCTTTCTCCTAGCAGAATTTCCAATTGATAACCCTCGAATCACAAGGGTCACAAATAACAAAACAACACAAGCAGCACCGACAAAACCTAACTCTTCACCAATAATTGAGAAGATAAAATCCGTATGCGCCTCAGGCAAGAAAAATAGTTTCTGTATGCTGTTGCCAAGCCCTAACCCAAGCCACTCGCCCCTACCAAATGCAATGAGTGCTTGAGTTAACTGATATCCACTTCCAAATGGATCATGCCAAGGATCAGAAAAAGAGATAATTCTCTCTAACCTATAAGGTTGTAAAAAGGAAAATACCATGATGAAAATGAAGATGAGCAATCCTAATGGGATAAGGAATCGTGAGGAAACTCCAGACAAATAAAAAACGGCAGCACTGCTCAAGATCAAAACGATAGAAGCGCCGAAATCTGGTTGTTGCATAAGAAGCAAAACAATTAAGCCAAGAAAAAAAGTGGGAACAAGAACAGTTCTGAGATTGCCTAATGACTCGTCTGTTTTATCAGTAAAACTTTTAGCAAGGTAAACTAAGAAAAATAATTTGACGAATTCAGACCCTTGCAGGTTAATAGGTCCGATTTGAATCCAACGGATGGAACCATTAACCTCTTTTCCAATTCCTGGCACAAGAACGGCAGTTAAAAGGAATAAAGATATAATCAGGAAAACCCAACCCATTCTTTCCCAAAATATCATTGGTAGTCCTAGAACAAAAACAAAGGAAAGCAATCCCAAAAAAATATATATGTGATGGATAGCAACTAGATGAAACGGATTTCCGTAGTTTCTTAGTCCAATTTCCATAGATGCCGAGCCAACCATAATCGATCCAAAGACTAATAGAGCGAGGGTGATTACAGCCAACACTGGGTCAATCGGACTGACTGTATGCTCCGAGTAAATTTCTTTACGCTGATTTAGACGAGCTTTCATGAAATAACCTCTGAGACTGCCCTTTGAAAAACTTGTCCTCGCTCTTCAAAGTTTTTAAACTGATCAGTGCTGGAGCAGCCAGGCGCTAACAAAACGAGATCTCCTTCCTTTGAATTTTTGTAGCATTCGTAGACTGCATCGTAAATATTTTTACACTCCATGGGAGAGCAACAAGAAAGCTCGTGCTGCAGTTGCTTTTGATTTTTTCCAATAATGCATAGAGATTCGACCAATGGCCGGATCTTTTCGGCCAAGCGAGAGAAACTTGCTCCTTTAGTTTCTCCTCCCAAAATCAGATGTATCCGGTAGTTTTTCGCATGACTTTTTAAAGAAGCCATAAGAGCTCCTTGATTTGTCGCTTTAGAATCGTTAATGAAAAGAACCCCATTTTTATCTGTAACCACTTCACTCCGATGAGGCAAACCTCGATAATCTTTTATCGAATCTAAAACAGAAGAAAAATCAACATCCAAAAGCCAAGCTATAGCCAACGTTGCAAGCGCATTTTCTAGATTGTGACTGCCTTTTAAGTTTAACTCGCTTTCTTTCAGAAGGACTTCAGAGTCATGGACTAAAAATGTTTCATTATGTCTAGTGACTGTACCAAAATTTCCCAGGCCCTTTGTTTCTCCTAGGCCAAAGGTAGCTAGTCGTTTAAAAGTGCCTTTTATCTTTGCTGATAAAGCACGATTAATTACTGCTTTCTTGCAATTATCATAGATCGATAATTTCGTTGAGAAATACGAATTCACATCATAATAACGATCCATATGATCTGGAGATAAATTCAAAACTACAGCCACCTCTGGGCTAAATTCGTCAAGAATCTCTAACTGAAAACTAGACAACTCTAAAACAGCCAGAGCGGGTTTTGAATTTATGTGATCTAGAACTGGCTCCCCGATATTCCCAGCCAGCAGTATGTTTTTATAGTGGTTAGAGAGCGAAAGAGAAACTAATTCAGACACAGTTGATTTTCCATTTGTTCCGGTAATAGCAACCACCGGACACCGCGCTCTATCGAAAAAAATCTTGATGTCACTTATTATTTGGGCGCCATTCTTTACCGCCTGATCGATACATTTCTTGAACTTGGGCACACCGGGGCTAAGATATATTTCTGAGACATCTAGAAGACTATGATCGCTAAACGAACTGACCTTAACCCCTTTTCTTATCTTGTTTAATTGAGACATTTGCCCTTCGGTCAAATTATCTTCAAGAACTTCAAATTCAAGCTTTTGAGCGGTTAAAAATTTTGCATAACTTAACCCAGTCTTTCCTAGACCAGCGATTACTCTTCGCGCTTTAGACATGCTCTCTAGCCTCCAAAGCAGATCGAATGCTATTCAAATCTTGATAGGGAATCTTATCAAGCTTGACCTCCTGAAACATTTCTCGACCTTTACCTGCGACCAATATTACATCTTCATTTTTGGCAGCTTTAATAGCTTCACCGATTGCTTTAGCTCTATCTAGCTCACACAGATATGAACCAGAGATTCCCTCTCCAATATCACGAATAATATTTTCAGGGATCTCACCTCGAGGATTATCATTCGTCAGAATGATCGTATCTGATAATTCGCTGGCTATTTTGCCCATTAAATTGCGTTTTGAGGCATCGCGGTCTCCACCGCAGCCAAACAAACAAGTTAATTTCCTTCGTCCAAAATGCTCGCGAATACTACGTAAAGATTTTCTTAGACCATCAGGCGTATGCGCGTAATCAAGGAACACTGCCGGTTCCTCTGCCTTTGAAACTAACTCCATCCTTCCAGGAACACCCGCTAAATTGCGGATTGAATGGGAGATTTCCTCACCACTCCAGCCCATGGAATCCAGAGTGGCTAACGTTGCCAAAATATTTTCTACATTGAAGGTTCCAAATAAAGGCAGATCGACCGAGAATTTAAAGCCAGAACAAGAAACACCTAGAGAAATTCCTTTTCTATTAAAACTTGCAGAGATCAAATGAATATCTGCTGGATTCTTGCAACCATAAGTTTTTACTTCCACATCGGGAGACAAAAGGCCTTGCAAATTTTTCGCATATTCATCATCTTTATTAATGACTGCTTTTTTCAAAGAACCTAGCGTAAATAACTTTGCTTTTGCCTCTTTGTAGGCATCCATGGTCCCATGATAGTCAAGATGATCTTGAGAGATGTTAGTGAGAACAGCAATATCTATATCAACCCCGGACAGGCGGCTCTGATGAAGACCATGCGAAGAAGCTTCCAGAAAAACATGCTCACATCCTTTATCATAAAGAGATCTTAAAATACCCTGCAACCTAACTGCGTCAGGGGTTGTTAGGTCAGCAGAGACCAGTTTCCCTGGCTCCCCATACCCTAATGACCCGATTAATCCGGAGCTAAAACGTCTCTCTTGCATAGCTTGGGCAAGGAAATGGGTCACGGAAGTTTTTCCGTTTGTCCCGGTCAAAGCAATTATTTGCATATTCTTAGAAGGGAACCCAAAAAAACGAGAAGCATACTCTCCCAGATCTTGCCTTAGGTTCCCCAAGCAGAAGATTGGCAAATCCTTCACATTATTTTTCTTCGGGGGTTTATCTGTTATCACCGCAGCAGCACCTTTACTAAGTGCATCGCTTATAAAATCGTTACCTTCATATTTACTGCCTGAAAGGCTTACGAAAAGATGGCCCTTTTTTATTTTCCTACTATCTGCAGAAATTCCATTTAGGCGGATATCCGGCAAACCTTTGTTGCAAATGAGTTCGCTCAATAATATTTCCATCAAACTGAACCTTTTCTTGCGGGCGGAATATTCAAGATTCTCAGAGCTCCTGTCATGACTCTCGAGAAAACAGGTGCGGCAATAGCACCGCCACCGCTTCGTGCGGTTTGTGGATCATTTATCAGCACGACAGCAACTAATTTCGGCTGACTGGCCGGAGCCAATCCCGCAAAAAAGGCAAGGTGGTTTTTATCGGTATAACCGTCTGTGCCCACCTTTCTTGCCGTTCCTGTCTTACCTGCAACTTGATACCCATCCACTTCGGCTTTTTTTCCGGTACCGTCTATCACTACTAGTGACAACATTCTTTTTAACTGAGCAGCGACACGCGTCGAGAAAACCCTCGTCAACTCTGAGCTTCCCCCTTTTAAAAGAGTTAAATCTCTTTTTAAGCCATCGTTTGCTATTGTCATGTAGGCACTTGCAAGGTGCGCAGGAGTAAGGGTCAAACCATAACCATAAGCAAAGGTAACTCGGTCAATATCTTTCCAACGGCGGAAGTACGGCAAAGAACCTGTTTCCTCACCAGGGAATCCAATCGAAAGTGTCTTTCCGATTCCCATCCGATCGAACACTGCTCTGACTTCATGCGCATTTAAATTTAAGGCAAGCTTAGATATTCCGACCTGGCTAGAGTGAGCAATCACCTGATCCAATTTTAGTAAGCCACGATTAGACGGATCCCTAACTAATAAGCTACCTATTTTCAGTGAGCCGGGGGAGGTATCGATAGTAGATTCAGCAGAGTATTTTCCGGTTTCTAAAGCTGCGGCGACTGTCAACGGTTTAACGGTAGAACCAGGCTCATAAACATCTGTAAGCGCTCTATTTCTTAGCGCCTTAGGGTCTAAAACCCTGTAGTTTCGGTAGTTTGGATTGTAAGAGGGTTGGTTCACCATTGCCAGAATCTCTCCACTCTCAACATCCAAAATAATGACAGAACCAGATTGCGCTTCAAAAGATGAAACAGCCGACTTTAATTCTTTGTAAGCCAGATATTGAAGACGAAGATCTAGGGAAACCGTTAGATTTTGACCCGGTTCCGCCAGAACGAGCTGTTGTTCATCTTTCACAACCTCCCGGTGAGCATTTCTCAAAAATTTTTTTTGACCAGGAGTGCCTGTTAGCAGTTTGTCATAAGTGAGCTCTAAACCTTCAATCCCTTTATCATCAGTATTTACAATCCCTACAACATGAGCAGCGACTTCTCCTGCTGGGTAAAATCGTTTAAAAGTTCGGTCTGCCTGTAAACCCTTCAACCCTGCGTCTAACAGTTTGCGTGCATCTGAAGGAGGAACATCTCTTCTTAAATAGTAACTCCTGCCCTTCGTGTTTTCTCGCACTTTTTCTCGAAGCATCTTAGGCGTTACTCCTAAGTATTCAGCTAGAGGAGAAAGATCTTGATCGGATGCGAGTATTTTAGAAGGGTCTAGCCTCAAAGCAAAAGCAGGTGTGCTTACAGCCAGGGGCTTGCCGGAGCGATCCTGTATCATTCCGCGATTAACGTTTATAACCGAGGTTCCAATTGCTCTTTTTTCACCTTCTCTCTGCAGAAATTCTTTCTGCTCAAGATTCAAGAACATAAGCCTCGCTATAATCAATAAAGCTGAAATAAAGACAGCTAGCACCACGGTATAAACTCTCAAAAAACTCATCTTAAAACCACGAGCTCATCTGTTAGCGGAGAACGCATCTTTAGCTGTTTTTTTGCAAGATCTGTAATTCTTGAGTAATCCGCAAAGGCTCCTCTCTCTAAAATCAACTTTTGATATTCATAATCTAGATCGTCTCTCTGCTTTTGAATGATATGCAGGTTTCGATATAACTCTCTAGTTTGATGCGAAGAAAAGGAAACAAAAAAAGCCGAGGCTGCTAATACTAGGGCCAGGACGGCGATTCCCAGGTGTCGGGGAGAAATAACCCAGAGCAGGAAGGCTGCGCTAACTTTCATCATGGCATTTTCTCCGCCACTCTCATGGTTGCACTTCGTGATCTTCGGTTATTGAGAATTTCTTGCGGAGATGCCTTTAGGGGTTTTCCAAGAACCCTTAGAGTTCTCTTTATATCAGCATCTTTTATAGGAAACTTTCTTGGAAAATATTCTCCCTGGGCTTTACGTTTGAAAAAATTTTTAACGATTCTATCCTCCAGAGAGTGGAAACTTATTACCACTATGCGGCCACCGGCATTCATCAGACTAATTAACTGTTCCAAGCAATGCGACAACTCGTCTAACTCTCGATTAATGTGGATTCGAATTGCTTGAAAAACTCGAGTCGCGGGGTGCTTGTTCTTATCTAGGGCGGGCAAGGCTTTTTTAACAATTTCTACAAGGCCACTTGTGGTCTTAAGCTCAGATTTTTCTCTTTCATTGACTAGAGCCCGGGCTATCCTTCGAAAATACCTCTCTTCCCCGAAGTTTTTCAATACTTCCTCGATTTCTTTTTGTGGCGCTTCCTGCAACCAATCCGCTGCTGTTATGCCAGCGCTTGAATTCAGCCTCATATCCAAGGGGCCATCCAGTCGAAAAGAAAATCCTCTTTTTGCATTATCTAATTGGGGGGAAGAAACGCCCAAATCTAACAAGACTCCATCAAATCCAGTTGCATTGTGCTTTTCTGCAAGTTTTTTAATATTCGAAAACGTGCTGTGCTCAACAATCACTCGGGAGTCGTTAGCGAACATTTTTTTTGCATGGCTCACAGCATCCAAATCAGAATCCAGGGCTAATAAACGACCTTTCTCACCTAAAGCTGAAAGAATTCTCCTACTGTGGCCTCCTCGACCATAAGTGCAATCTGCATAGGTGCCGCTTTTACGAACAAATAAAGCTTTGAGAGCTTCATCGAGCATAACACTGTAATGATGGTCATAACCTGACAATTATCTCTCCTTACAAAGATAGCCCCGCCAACTCCTCAGGTATTCCTAGGTTTTGACCCTCTTCAACCCAAATATCGCGTTTATTGTTCCAAGCACTCTCATCCCAAAGCTCCATTTTTTTTCCTTGTCCTATTAGGATTCCCCTTTTGTCTAGATTCGCATAAGTTCTAAGGGGGGGCGTTAACAAAACTCGACCACTCGCATCCATTTGCACATCGGTAGCGTGACCAATCAACAACCTCTGTACTCGACGAGTAACTGCATTAAAACTTGGCAAATCTTCTACTCTTCTTTGGATATCATCCCAATCGGGCCGAGGATATATGAGAAGGCATTTCTCTTCCGTGTCTATTGTTACAACCATCTCCCCGCGACAATGATTAGTGAGGAACTCACGAAATCTAGAGGGCACACCAAAACGCCCCTTAACATCTATATTGATGTTATTTACCCCTCTAAACATCTAGAGGCTCCGAATGTTCGAATTCCATCTTTTCTCTCTCTGGCCCTATCGCGGTAAAATTTAGATTAGATCTCTATTTACCCACATTATGCCACTTTTTCCCACTTTATTTCACCATGAACGTTAAAAATCGAGGCAAACTACCTAATAAATAGCTATAAGAACAATGCAAACACAAAAAAAAACCATAATTACGTAAGATTTTGATATGTCGAGGTTTTTGACTTGGATTAGGAGATGCGCTAAATCTTGGGTTACTTTCGCTCGAGCGATAAAAAGGAATATGGGAGTCGGCCTATAAGCCGGGTTCTGTCAAGGACAATCATTCATCTAAGATACTTGTCGCCAAATACCTTTAGCGACCTACCCAAATCCTTCTGCGGGTAACAGAACACGGATTTCTATTTGGTCTTGCTCCGAGTGGGGTTTACACTGCCACAAACGTTACCGCTCGCGCGGTGCGCTCTTACCGCACCATTTCAACCTTACCTAAAAAGGCGGTATATTTTCTGTTGCACTTTCCGTAGGCTCGCGCCCCCCAGGCGTTACCTGGCACTCAACCCTATGGAGCCCGGACTTTCCTCTTCATTTCAGAAGC
>CAJWLI010000006.1 GCA_913043075.1 uncultured Gammaproteobacteria bacterium | reverse complement strand
ATATGAATTTTTCGTTCGCGCCCATAAAGGACTTGTATAAGTATCAGGTAGTCGACCTAGCTATGAGAGATTCTCGAATTCCAGAAAATGTATGGAATAAGGCTCCTTCAGCTGAGCTTGCATTTGATCAGACGGACGAAGACAATTTGCTACCGTACAAAATTCTAGATCCTCTAGTTATGGCTTATGTCGAGGAAAGCATCGGCTCTTTCGATTTGTTTCGGGACTGGTGCACGATTAATCGGCTTGAACATATGGGCTCTGATAAAGAATTTTTAGAAGAGTGGTTAGATTCTGATCAGGCCCCAACAGAGTACGAGCGAATTGCGAAGATGATTGGAAAGATGGAATATAAACGCAGACAAACGTGCCCTGGCACAAAAGTCTCTAAAGTCGCTTTCGGAGTTGGAAGAAGGTTGCCGGTGGTGAAAAAATGGTCTTGAACGAGAATTAATGCGAGGTAAGACTTGACTGAGAATATTCTCTATGCGCAGTCTGGGGGCGTCACTTCTGTAATAAACGCAACCGCTTGTGGTGTTATCAAAACGGCGCGAGCCTCTAAGAGGTTTAAAAAGGTTTTCGCTGCTAAAAATGGCATCCTCGGGGCCCTAAATGAAGAAATAATAGATACGACTCTAGAGTCCTCAAGGATTATTGACAGCTTAATTCACACACCCGGAGGGGCTTTCGGTTCTTGCAGATATAAGCTCCGGTCTATCGATGATGACATCAGTGAATATGTCAGGTTGGTCGATGTTTTCAAAGCGCATAAGATTAAACACTTCCTCTATAATGGAGGCGGCGACAGCCAAGACACTGCGAATAAGGTCGGGAATCTGAGCTCGAAGTTGGGATATTCGATCTCGTGCATCGGGATACCGAAAACAATTGACAACGACCTTCCTATTACAGATTCTTCGCCAGGGTTTGGTTCCGTAGCGAAATATGTTGCTACCTCCACCTTAGAGGCAAGTCTTGATGTTAAGTCGATGGCTGGGTCGTCGACAAAAGTGTTTTTATTCGAGGTTATGGGCCGAAATGCGGGTTGGATCGCAGCCTCTTCAGGACTAATTAAATCCAAGAGTATGAGCGCTCCCCATGTCATTTTGTTTCCAGAGATCCAATTTGATGAAAACAAATTCATAAAAAAAGTTAAAGAAGCCGTGATTAAATGGGGATACTGCGTCGTTGTCGCTAGTGAGGGAATAAAAAGGAAAGATGGTTCTTTTGTTTCAGATGCTGGCTCTATTGATGCATTCGGACATTCGCAATTGGGCGGAGTTTCGCCGTTTCTCGCAGATCTTGTTAAACGAAAACTGAAGTTTAAATGTCATTGGGCAGTTGCAGACTACCTGCAGCGCTCGGCCCGACATCTTGCGTCATCGACTGATGTCAAACAAGCTTATGCACTGGGCGAAGCAGCGGTTCGTTTTGCCGAAGATGGTCAAAATATGGTCATGCCGGTTATAAGAAGAATCCCTGGAAAAAAATACAGATGGGCAATCGAGTCAGCTAAATTGTCTCGAGTCGCCAACGTGGAACGAAAACTGCCCCGCTCATATATAACTCAAGATGGCTTCGGAATAACAAAAAAAGCTAAAGAGTATCTCCTTCCTCTGATTCAAGGCGAGGAATACCCCCCTTATGCGGCGGGGTTGCCCAGCTATTCTTATCCAAAGAACGAGCTGGTAACAAAAAAGTTACCAGCGTTTCCGGGTTAACTTCCCTTACCTGAAAGAAACTTGTTCTAGCAGTTATACGAGCAGTGGGGCAATAACTAAGCTAACTATCGCCATTACGTTGATTAAGATATTCATCGATGGTCCCGACGTATCTTTAAACGGATCACCAACTGTGTCACCAACAACAGCCGCAGCATGAACTTCTGAACCTTTGCCCCCTAGGTTTCCTTTCTCTATATATTTTTTTGCATTATCCCAGGCACCACCAGCATTAGCCATCATCAAGGCTAAAAGAACACACCCTAGCAAAGCTCCCGCAAGCATTCCTCCGAGGCTCTGAGCACCGAGACCAAATCCCACTATTGCAGGCATTGAAATCGCAATAACGCCAGGAAGTATCATTTTTTTGAGAGCTGCTTTTGTTGCTATATCAACACACTTAGCATGATCAGGTTCTGCTGTCCCTTCCATGAGTCCTGGAATTTCGCGAAACTGTCTCCTTATCTCTTCGATCATTTCCATCGCCGCGTCACCGACCGAGGTCATAGTGATTGATGCAATTAAGAAAGGAAGGACCCCTCCGATAAAAAGTCCTGTAAGAACACTCGGGTTCGATAATTCGAGAGAAAAATCGGGATTATTTTTGGTCATGGTTTCCACAAAAGCAGCTATTATTGCAAGAGCCGCAAGTGCTGCTGCTCCAATTGCAAATCCTTTCCCTATAGCCGCAGTAGTGTTCCCTACTTCATCAAGGCCGTCAGTTATTTCTCTTACGTCGTCACCTAGCCCACCCATCTCGGCTATTCCGCCCGCATTGTCCGCAACTGGTCCATAGGCATCCAGGGCCATTGTCATCCCAACCGTTGCAAGCATACCCACTGCGGCGATCCCTACGCCGTAGAGCCCCGCAAGCTGCGTGGATGCAAATATAATCGCGCTAATTGCTAAAATCGGAATGACCACGGACTCCATGCCAACCGCCAGGCCGGTTATCATTACTGTCGCTGTACCCGTTTTTCCTGACTCAGCAATTTTTTGCACTGGCTTCTTGGATGTGTAGTAGGAAGTTACTACGCCTATTAGAATTCCTCCAACAGTGCCCGCTACGATGGCCCACCAAACTGTTGAGGCTAGGCCGAGCTGCTCGACTAAGAAATATCCAGCAATTATTAAAAGAACCGCTGATATTTGATGTCCAAGTTCGAGTGCTCTCTCCGGACCCAGGGACGAAAGCATGTTAACAAGGATAATTCCAACGATTGAACATACTAATCCCACAGAGGCTAGGAGCAAGGGAAGAGCCATTAGAGATTCTCGGCCACCATCTGGAGCGAGGGCTGTAACCCCGAACGCGGTGCTCAAGGCTAAAGTCGACGCAATAGCTACCGTTGCTATCATTGAACCGCAGTAACTCTCAAAAATATCTGAACCCATCCCTGCAATGTCGCCAACATTGTCACCAACATTGTCCGCAATGACTCCTGGATTTCTGGGGTCGTCTTCAGGTATGCCTGCTTCTACCTTCCCAACAAGATCCGCTCCCACATCAGCGCTTTTGGTAAAAATTCCTCCACCAACTCTAGAAAAAAGAGCAACGCTTGATGCCCCCATCCCAAATCCATGAATAGCATGAGCGGTTTCTGGGTCTCCACCAAAATACCAGTAAAGTGAACCTAGACCTAACAAGCCTAAAGATGCGACGCAAAGACCCATAACGGAACCGCCATAGAAAGCAACTTTCAGTGCCGGGCCGGCTCCGCTGGTTTGCGCTGCGGTGGTTGTCCGAACGTTCGCTTTTGTTGCAGCAAACATACCGATATAACCCGCGGCGGCAGAACTCAATGCGCCGACAGCAAACGAAAGGGCCGTTTTCCATCCGAGTCCAGGAGTAAAGAAAATGATTAAAAAAAGAGGAACCGCAAACAAGGCGAGCATAAGATACTCTCGATGAAGGAATACCATCGCGCCTTCGTGGATAGCGGCCGCTATTTTTCTAACTTTTTCCTCACCCTCGGAATATCTAGCCATTAAAGCGAAAACAATAGCTGCACAGATTAAACCGAGCACACCGAATATTGGCGGAAGATCATTAATCGTTTCCATATATTTTCCCAATCGTCTAAAGCGACTTGTTAAAAAATTGAATTTTTCAAAAGTTGAAAAAAATTAGATCGCTATGGTAACCAAATGACATCGAAGTTTGAATAAAAATTTTTTTAGCCGTCCTCGAGAAGCCGCCGCAGATCAATTATTGCGGCGTTCGCCCTAGAAATATGGGAGCCCATCACAAGGGAGTGGTTAGCTAAAAAACCTAACCCACTGCCATTCAGTATCATTGGACTCCAAATGGTATCCTGTGTTGGTTCAAGTTCTCTAATTATTTGTTGTAGGCTAACAAGTGCGTTTTTTTTCTCTAGGACTTCTGAAAAATCAGTTTCAATTGCCTTGAGTAAATGGATTAAAGCCCAAGTTGTTCCCCTCGCTTCATAGAAGATATCGTCAATCTTAAGCCAAGGCGTCTTCAGAGTTTTTTCAACAGTTGCCTCGGTTGATTGTCTAGCTGCAGAGTCCCCTGCTAAGGCCACATCAAGTTGCCGTTTTCCAACGCTGGCTGAAAGTCTTTGAGAGAGACTACCCAAACGTGTCTCTACCTCAGATAACCAAATAGTCAGATTGTCCGCTCGAGCATAAAATTGTGTATTTTGGTCCTCAAAATCCTTAAGTTGATTCAAATATGCCTTAAGTTCTTTAACGCCCTTTTTGTATTCGCCTTCGGTTGAAGGGAGAATCCATGAATTATTATCGAAATAAAACAACCCCTCGGCGTTTACTAAATTTAAGTTCTCAGTAGATTGAGATTGAGATCTGCTCATATTGTTCCGAAGCGTCCTAACCATATCCCTTAACTGGACCAGCGCACCCAATTCCCAGTTTGGTATATTATCCATCAAGACGCCGGGCGGGAATGCATCGTTATAGAGATAACCTCCTGGTTTTGAAAGCACGGTCTCAGCTATATCAATAGTAGCGGAGACGGTTTCGAGGCCTACTATCTTAGCGGAAGAGGTTTCCAATTTTTCTCCCTTCAACGCCAATTGAGGTTCCAGCCCCCAATAAAATCCCAAAACAGAATAAATCAAGGCTAGCAAAAAGGTTATCGCCTTGATCCTTCCGGCCCAATTTGCTTTAACGGAAATAAGGCTTTTCATCTTATTTTTCACTTTATTTTTATACCTCTTGAATCTTTCCTATTGGATACCACGCGGCCAATTTTTAAACCAAACTACAATTCATTGGAATATTAGTATCGACGAGGATCTCCCAGTTCTAAAACTCGCTTTTATTCTTTTTGACGTAATCTCATTTATCTTTTGATATATCCATCGGCCATCAGCGTCATTTGGTGATTCGATAATAACGTAAGAATCTAATCCAGAAAGATTATTGGCTATAGCTTCAAAAGTTCTTTGAGATACAGCTCGCTGCACTATATTTTCCTTGCTTAATGAAAAAAGTATTGTTTTTTGCTGGCTGCGTTTGGCCAACATTTTTCTTACCGAAACAATATTGAGGTTATCAGGGTCTAAAAATTCGGCTTTCCTTACATACTCTTTAGCTCTCAAAAACTCTAAAGACTCTATAGATCTTATGGCCCAAGAGAGATAAATTTCAGAAAGATTTGATATGCCCTCGATTGCTCCTTGGTGGTTTGCATTAAGCAAAAGTATTTTTCTATAGAAAAGGAAAGCACTATTATTCTTTGGGGTAGTTAGACGTCTATCCTTTGTTGCCTGAATAGCTAGTGATTCTAAATATTCAATTTCTTCATTATTGTCTGATAGGATGGAGGTGTTATCTTTGGAAGTGCATGAAGACAGTGAAAAAAAGATAGCTAGAAAGAGAATAAAATTAGGATGCAAGGTGGACTCAGGTATTTTTCCGAATACAGGCGATTTATATTATCTTTGGTGAACCCGAAATGAAATATGTTTCTTTAGTGCTTGGAATTCTTTTTGTGACAATGGCGTTTGCTGCAGGCGCACCAAAAAAAAAAGAGCTGGAGGTTTCATCTGAATCAACAACCTTTTTAAATAATAGTGCTCAAGTTATCCTGCCGCCTGATTTAGCTTTTGGTTTTGATCGAGAGTTTTACGAGGAGTTCTTAGTTTTGTCTTGGAATATTCAGCCCGGGTACTTCCTCTACCGAAACAAAGTTGCGGTCGTTTGCGGTGACAACGAGGTTAACCTAAATCTGCCGATTGGAAAGCCTTGGCAGGACGAAGTCTTTGGTGAGGTTTCGATACTTGAAGGAGAAATCGAGGCTAGAGTGAATACAATTAGAAAAAGATCAGATTGCAGGATCTCATATCAGGGCTGTTCATCAGCGGGCTACTGTTATCCACCTGTAACACTGCCTTTATAATCAATGAGACAAAAAATAAAGGATAGGAAATGTCTGAAATTTTGTTGTTGAACGGACCTAATCTCAATATGTTGGGTTCCAGAGAACCTGACGTATATGGATCCCTCACGCTGGAAAGAATTACCTCTGACGTTACACAGAGAGTGGCAGTTTCAGGATACAAGATCGAATCTTACCAAAGTAATGCCGAGCATCGCTTAATTGATAGGGTTCAGACAGCGAAAGGAGCAGCAAGATTCATTATTATCAACCCCGGAGCGTTAACACACACGAGTATTGGGCTTAGAGATGCCTTTTTGTCAGTTGAAATTCCTTTTATTGAGGTCCATATTTCGAATATTTTTGCTCGAGAAGAGTTTCGCCAACGCTCATTTCTATCTGATATCGCCCAAGGTTGCATCTCCGGACTAGGAGTTTCAAGTTATTTGTTTGCGGCAGATTATGCTGTCAATTGGCTCTCAGAGAATTCGGTTTAAGGTTTCATAAAGCCTATATTTATCAGAATGCTATTAGGAATCAGCTAGTGCATGCCTAAGTCCTGGTTCAATATCAGAGTTTATGTTCTTCATCGAGAGAGCGAAGAGTTAGAGCAATGGTTTTTCGCTCGAGGAGCTCTCGCTGTTACTCAAGAAACGCCGGAAGAACTTCTTCTGTTTGAATCTGAAAACCCCGAGTATACCGATGGACAACTAATTCCGATTGTTGGTCTTTTTGAGGAGACTATTGACAAAGATCTAATTGTTGCGGATCTGAATTCATTTGGTTTTGATTCGGTCCAAACTGAACAGGTTTTCGATGAAAACTGGGAGAGAGCATGGCTGAGCCGGTTTAAACCCGCTTGTTTTGGAGATCGTTTGTGGGTAGTTCCCTCTGAAACTGAATTTCAACACATGAATAAAGATGTAATTCGAATTGACCCAGGCCTCGCGTTTGGTACCGGAGATCATCCCACAACGAGATTGTGTCTTGAGGAGTTAGATGGTGCATCAGTTGTTGGGAAACGAGTATTGGATTTTGGCTGTGGCTCAGGAGTTTTGGGAATTGGCGCGGCAGTTAAGGGAGCAAACGACGTTTTCTGTTTCGACATCGATCCTCGAGCTATAGAAGCATCGAAAAAAAATGCATCCCTTAATAAAGTGGGTATTTCTGTTTCTTTTCCACAGCCAATGGTAAAGGAAATAGATCTTTTGTTTGCTAACATTTTAGCTAAGCCTATCATCGAACTAAAAAATGTGTTTATTGACGCGCTGACAACCGGGGGGCATCTAGTTGTTTCTGGGTTGCTCATAAATCAAGTTAATCAAGTTTTAACTGCGTATGAGCCGGTGGCTAATTTGTTGAGTCTTGAAGAATTGCACGGTTGGGCGCTTCTCAAGATGGAGAAGAAAAAAACTCTTTAACGTTAGACATGAATTTCTCCCCAAAAAACAACCCTATTTTGTTACCATCATGAAGTTTTTGGAAGGTCATGCTATGTTCACAATCGGGGAATTTGGAAACGGAAGCAAAGTTATATTAGCGCCGATGGCTGGTGTTACGGACAGGCCTTATCGCGAGGCTTGCAGAAGTTATGGCACCTATTGGACTGTATCGGAAATGATGGCCTCAGCTCCGAACCTTCGAAATTCTAGAAAATCAAAAGAGAGAATGATTGCCAAAGATGAGGCGGGCCCGAGGTGGGTCCAGATCGCTGGAGCTGATCCAGCTCAGATGGCCTCGGCGGCAAAGCATTGTTTTGACCGGGGCGCAGATATTATTGATATCAATATGGGGTGTCCTGCAAAAAAAGTCTGTAACAGGGCGGCGGGCTCGGCTTTGTTGCGAGATGAATTATTGGTGAGAAATATTCTTTCTAGGGTGACTGAAGCGGTGCCTATTCCAGTTACTTTGAAAATTAGACTTGGTTGGTCCAAAGATGAGATTAATGCCACAGAAATTGGACTAATAGCGAAAGATGCTGGGGTAGTTTCGCTGACTGTTCATGGGCGGACGCGGGCTTGTCGTTTTGCCGGAGAGGTCGATTATGAAGCAATTGCAAGCATAAAAAGAAACGTTGATTTACCAATTGTTGCTAATGGAGATATTTCTTCGCCTCAGAAGGCAAAAAAAGTAATTGAGATCACTAATTGCGACGCGGTCATGATTGGAAGAGCAGCTTTAGGTAAACCCTGGCTTCCAAGTCAAATAGATTATTTTTTAAAAACAGGACATTTAACTGAGCACATTTCAGGGTCAGATCTTACTGAGTTTCTCATTAGTCATCTTAATGCATTATATACGTATTATGGCGTTGAAAGAGGGTTACTTATTGCTAGGAAACATGTAGGGTGGGCAATTGCTGATTTGCCGATGAGTGCCCTTATAAAAAAAGAATTCAACCAAGCATCATCTGCAGAGGAACAGATCAGATTGATATCCTGCCTAAAAATAGAAAAGTTAGTGGCTTGAAGCGATGACCAAACGAACTCTAAACCAATCCGTGGAAGAAGCAGTAAACGAATATTTAAAGATGATGGGCGATCAACCTGTGACTGACCTATATGAGATGGTCTTAGCTGAAGTCGAGCCATCCCTGTTGAAGTGTGTGAAGAAATATAGCAGAGGGAATCAAAGTCAAATGGCTTTGATTTTGGGGATTAATCGCGCAACCCTTAGAAAGAAACTCAAGAAATACCGTCTCCTGTAGAGTATTAGAGTTGATGGCTTATATAAGACCCGTAAACGCAATTATTTCCTTAAGCGATAAGTCCGGTTTAAGCGAGCTTTCAGAGGGTCTAATGCGTCATGGCATCAACATTTTTTCCACTGGCGGTACTGCGGCAGTCCTCAAAAATTTAGACTGTCCCGTCACTGATATTTCGACTTATACGAAATCTCCTGAAATAATGAATGGCCGGTTAAAAACACTGCATCCAAAAATTCATGGTGGGTTGCTTGGGAGAAGAGACAAAGATAACGCAGTGATGTTGGAGAATGAAATAGAGGGTATTGACCTGCTCTTCGTGAATTTTTATCCCTTCGAAAGGGTTTTGGAACAGCACTCAGAAGATTTTGAAAAAATAATCGAGAGCATCGATATAGGTGGACCAGCGATGGTAAGGTCAGCTGCGAAGAATTTTTCTTCTGTCGGAGTGGTTGTTGATACTAACGATTATGAGTTGATAGTCGAACAATTAGATAAAAATTCCGGAAAAATCAGTTTCGAGACAAGGCTTTATCTTGCTAAAAAAGCTTTCACTCATATTTCTAGATATGACGCGGCAATCTCTAACTTTTTTTCGTCTGCGAATTGGCGAGAAGAGAGTCTTGAAGAATTCCCTGAAACGATAACTGTGCAACACGTCGATGGATTGATCATGAGATATGGAGAGAATCCTCATCAAAAAGCATGTTTTTATAAGGAAAAGAATCCACCCGAAGGATCAATTTCTAAAGCTCGAAAAAAGCAAGGTAAGGACCTGTCTTTTAACAATATCTCTGACTCCGATGTTGCTTGGGCTTGCGTGAGTGCTCTCTTAAAACCTGCCTGCGTAATTGTAAAGCATGGCAATCCGTGCGGAGTTGCGCAGAGCTCCGATTTAGTTTCGTCCTATCGAATGGCTTATAGCACTGATCCGAGTTCTGCTTTTGGGGGCATAATAAGCTTCAATCGTCGAGTGAATGAAGATCTCGCTAAGGTCCTCCTAGAACAACAGTTCTTGGAGGTCTTGCTAGCCCCCTCATTCAGTGAAGAAGCCTTGGCTGTTTTGGCAACTAAAGAAAACGTTCGAGTTTTAGAATTACCTGCGTTGGTTTTGGACCGAAAATTACTTGATTATAAGAAGGTAGCTGGAGGATTGTTGGTTCAAGAATTAGATCAGTCCGAGGATCTCGCGAAGAATTTTAAATTGGTCACTAATATTGCGCCCTCTGATTCTCAACATGAGGACTTAAGTCTGGCATGGAATGTAAGTAAGTTCGTGAAATCAAATGCAATCGTTTTGACTAACGGGGGTATGACTTACGGTATAGGCGCAGGACAAACGTCACGTGTTATGAGTTTAAGGGTAGCTATCATGAAAGCAGCCGACGAAGGCTTGTCTTTGAAGTCTAGCTGCCTCGCTTCAGATGCCTTTTTCCCTTTTCGAGATAGCGTCGATATTGCTGCGAAGGCGGGTATCGGAGCAATTATTCAGCCAGGTGGTTCTTTGCGTGATGAAGAGGTTATCAGTGCAGCGAACGATGCGGGTATAGCAATGCTGTTTACCGGGAAGAGGCATTTCAGACATTAATAAGATCTTGGTTGTGGGAAGTGGAGGCAGAGAGCATGCTATCGCATGGAAATTAGCGAGCTCGCCAAAGGTTGGTCAAGTATTTGTCGCTCCTGGAAATGGCGGCACCGAGAAAGAAGATTTAGTTAAAAATGTCGATATAGACCCCATGAACTTCCAGGATCTCTCTAACTTTGCGCTTTCGCAAAATATCCAACTAACTATCGTTGGTCCCGAGGAACCGCTAGTTGGGGGTATAGTTGAGTATTTTTCGGATAGGGGTTTGATTTGTTTTGGTCCCTCCGCAGCTGCCGCAAGACTAGAGGGTTCTAAAAGCTTTGCTAAGCGATTCTTGCAAAAATACAGAATACCCACCGCCGGGTTCCAAGTGTTTTCAACCGCTGATTCAGCGATTAAGTTCGTAAGGACGCTTTCAGGACCAATAGTAATAAAAAAAGATGGGTTAGCCTCGGGGAAAGGTGTCTTTATTTGTCAAACAATCACCGCTGCTGAAGAAGTGATTAAAAAGTGTTTTTCGGAGAAAAAAGCAGGGTCTAAGGAGCTTCTCATTGAAGATTTTTTAAAAGGAGAGGAATTAAGTTACATAGTTCTCGTTGACGGCGAAGATTTTAAGGCTTTTTCAACCTCGCAAGATTATAAAAGAGCCAATGATGGAGATATGGGCCTCAATACGGGAGGAATGGGTGCATATTCCCCAGTGGCGTTCGTAGACGACGCCCTTGAACAGAAGATTATAGAGTCAATAGTGATTCCGACCTTAAAAGGAATGATCGCTGAGGGGTCTCCCTATCGTGGTTTTCTATATTTTGGATTGATGGTTGACTCAAGCAGAGAAGTTTATGTCATTGAATATAATTGTCGATTTGGCGATCCTGAGACGCAACCAATAATGATGCGTCTAAAAACAGATCTTTATACTGCCATATTGGCTGCCCTAGAGGGAAAGCTTAGCGGGACCATGTTGAATTTCGATGAGAGAACCTCGGTTTCAGTTGTTATGGCTTCGAGGGGATACCCCGAAGCCTATGAAATCGGTCATCCAATTGCCGGTCTGGAGAATTTGACAAAAGCGAAGGCTTTTCACTCCGGAACTAAAATAAAAGATGAGGTTTTAGAGACAGACGGCGGGAGAGTTTTAGCAGTGACCGCCATGGGCTCTGAAATCGAAGAGGCTAGACGCAAAGCTTATGAATCTGTTCGTGAAATTCACTTCTCTGGTCAAACATACCGAACTGACATTGGCCGCAGATAGCCGAAACGAAAAATTAACTGAGGCTTTGTCCCCCATCTACGGTAACTATTTCTCCAGTAATAAACGGTGCGACTTCTGCTAAGAAGTAACATGTATTTGCAATATCGAGGGGCTTACCCTTTTTTTTCAGCGGCAAGTTTTCTACCACCTCTTCGGATATGAAGCCCTTATTTTCTTCGTCCTCAGGCCAAAGTATTATTCCCGGAGAAACACCATTAACTCGGATGTCTGGTCCAAGTTCCTTGGCTAAAGCTTTGGTAGCCATCTTTAAGCCTGCTTTTGATATTGTGTATGAAAAATAGCTAGCTAAAGGCTTCTCAGCATATATATCCAAAATATTGATTATTGAGCTTTTCATTTTTTGAGAAGCCATATTTTTCGATAGTATTATTGGAGCGATGAGATTTATATCGAAAGTTCTTTTAAGCTCTGTAGGTGAAACATTTTTTAGATCAGTTGGAGCAAACACTGAAGCATTGTTTATTAGACAGGTTAAGGGTCCAAATGTTTCTTTGCATTCGTGAAAGAACGCATCAAGTGAGTCTAAGTCAACGAGATCGATTTTTTTTGCTACAGCCGAATCTTTACGCAATTTATTAAGCTCACAAACAGCCTTTGCGGCTTCAGCGCTTGAAGATTGGAAAGCCAATATTATTTTGTAGCCTTCGTCATGAAATTTCTTGGCAATTTCAACTCCAATTCTTTTAGCTCCTCCGGTGATAAGCAGGACGTTAGAGCTCATTTTTGATCTGAATCTTTGCAATGCGTTTAGCTTTTAATCTAGCGCCGAGCTCCGAGCCCTCGATGCCTTTGGTCTCGAGATTTGCTAACTTAGTTTGTCTCGCCTCCTCGTATAATTGATTCCATCTATCCGCAAATTTCTTACCTGTTAATTCGCTACAAATATTATTAAACCTCAGAAATCTATCGCTTTTCCTAAATGCATCTGCTCGATATAGAAGATTAATAATTTCAGTGGCAGAGACATTTCCTAAATTCCCCCAGGCGCCTTTTTCCGACTTGACGAGCAAAGCTAGCTCCCTCTTCTTGTTGGGTATGTTTAATCGTTTACAAAAGCACTCTATGTCATTGATTTCCAAAGAATCTAGTAGCGCACAAAATCTCGCATCAGTATTTTTTTTATCTATTGAATCGAGGCTTTTGTTTAGTTTACGGTTTAGCTCTGGCCAAAGGGTATTTGTGGCGCCTACTTCATCGAGGTAAGAAAAAAAAACTGACGGTTTTTTGCTGCTCAGGGCTTTTTCCATTTCTAACAAGATTCGTTCCCCACTAATTTCTAATAGAGCTTTATCCTCTACCATAGTCTTGATCATCTTATGGGTTTCAGGATGCACAGAAAAATCGAACTCGCTGAGCTGAGCTAAAAATCTGGCTACTCTTAAGATACGTAAAGGATCTTCGCAAAAAGCTTCAGATATGTGTCTTAACTGCCGAGCTGCTAAATCCTTTTGTCCGTGGAAAGGGTCGATTATCTTTCCAAAATCATCAATGACGATAGCGTTAACGGTTAGATCACGCCTAGAAAGGTCCTCTTCTAAAGTAACAGATGGAGAGAAATCGCAAACAAATTCGGTATGTCTCTTTCCAATCTTTTTTTCGGTTCGAGCTAGAGCATACTCCTCCTTAGTTCTTGGATGAAGAAACACAGGAAACGTTCTTCCGACTTTTGTGAAGTTTTCTTTAATCATTTCATCGATTGAACTGCCTATGACCACAAAATCTCTTTCTTTTGGTTCAATTCCCAAAAGTTTATCTCGAACTGCTCCTCCTACTAAGTATGCCTTCATTTTTTTTTTGTTCTCGAATTAACGCTAATCAAGCAATTTTTCTCGAGATCGAATGCGGAGAGCTTTCTTCCCCAGACACAACCGGTATCCAACGCGGTCGCCCACTGATTTCCTGTTTTCCCTTCTATCGCTGCCCAATGACCAAAAAAAACTCTGATTTGGTCGGTACGTTCAAATGTATACCAGGGTTGAAATCCAGCAGGAGAAACAGCCTCTTTATGCGTCAATTCAAGTTCTCCATCTTCTTTGCAATACCTCATCCGAGTAAACCAATTTGTGATCAATCTCAATCTGTCTTGTCCTTTGAGGGTCTTATTCCAAACGCTCGGATTGTTGCCATACAAGGACTCTAGAAAGCCTTCGATTTTATCTGATTTAAGAACCTCTTCTACCTCATTTGCTAAACTCAAAGAACTCTGAATGTCTAGATTTGGCGGCACGCCTGCATGGACCAATACATTTTCATTATCTGAACTCGTGTGTATCAACGGCAAGTTTCTTAAGTAATCGATATAGATATCGCGTTTTGGTGATTCGAGTAAATCATTTAGCGTATCTCCCTTTGATTGGCTTCTTTCTCCAAGCGCGACAGCAAGAAAATGTAGATCATGATTACCCAAAACGGATGTAACTTTCGGAGTGTTAATTAGCCAATCTAGAACTGCAGAATTTTCTGGACCTCTATTAATTAGATCGCCAACTAACCAGAGATGATCCTTGCCTTCATCGAAACCGCATTTCGTCAAGAGTTGTTCTAATTCTTGATAGCATCCTTGCACATCACCAATGATAAGAGTAGTCATAATTTTTTTTTCAAGAAATTTACGCAACGAATGAAATCTTCAGGAATAAGGTTTTCAGGTCTTGATCCAGGGTCTATATCTATAGATCTTAACTCGCTTTCGTTTAAATAATTTCTAAGAGCATTTTTCAGTGTTTTTCTTCGCGCAGAAAAGGCGGAGGTTAATAGTTGATTCATGAGATCGCGATCAAAATTTATTTTTTTCTTCGGTTTAAGGCATATGAAGCTCGAGTTAACTTTGGGTTGGGGCGAAAAAGCTGTTGGTGAAACATCAAATAACTTAGTTACCTCCCATAAAAGCTGAATTGACACCGATAATCTTCCGTATTCTTTTCTTGAGGATTCGGAAACTATTCTCTCTGCAACTTCCTTTTGTAACATGACATGCATGTCAATGATCCATTCGTTAACTCTGCTCAATTTGAAGAGCAATGGTGTTGAAATATTGTATGGAAGGTTCCCTATTATTCTCTTGGGTTCAATCCCAAAAAAAGAGCTAAAATCTACTTTTAAAACGTCCTCGTTAACGATTGAAAGTCCCTGATATTTTCTTTTTAGGGTGTCAACTAAATCTTTGTCAATTTCTATTAGAGTTAAATTGCATTGCGACTCTACAAGTCTTTCAGTAAGCGCACCCTTGCCAGGACCAATTTCAATTACGCTATCCTGGGGCGATATCTTTAACGATTCAATAATTCTCGCGATAGTCGATTTTTCGATCAGAAAGTTTTGGCCAAATCTTCTTCTTGCTTGAATCATGATTTATTCAACCATTTTCAAGGCGCACTCTACTGCTGCAATCATGCTGGTATAATCGGACATTCCGGTCCCCGCTAATTCATAAGCTGTTCCATGATCCACTGATGTTCGAATTATTGGTAACCCAAGGGTAATATTTACTGCACTTCCAAAGCCGGCGTACTTGACTACCGGAAGGCCTTGGTCATGATACATAGCTAAAACTGCATCTATCCCCTCCAAGGTTTTTTTGTTGAAGGCAGTGTCCGCGGGGATAGGCCCCTTTAAATTAAAACCTTTCATTTTAAGTTTCTCTATGACGGGCACTATAATTTCTTGTTCTTCTTTACCTAAATACCCCATTTCGCCTGCGTGCGGATTTAAGCCAGTTATCAAGATAGATGGCTTTGATATCTTGAAACGTTTTATCAGATCAGTTTGCATGATCGTTATGGTGCGCTCTAATTTTTCTGGATTGATAGCTTCGCTTACGCGCGATAATGGCAGGTGAGTGGTGGCTAGAGCAACTCTTAGATTTCCGGTTTCAAGCATCATAACTACGTCTTTGGCATCAGTTTCTTGCGCTAGCCATTCTGTATGGCCAGAAAAAGTAATCCCCGCCTCATTAATGATCGCTTTATTGACTGGAGCAGTAACTATCCCTGCAATTTTCCCGTCGATTGCGTCCTTTACGGCCGCTTTCAGACAGTCGATCACATATACAGAATTTTTGAAATTTCCTTTTCCTGCAGTTACGGTTGCGTTAGTCTTTTTAGGAAATACGTTCATCATTGATGAATCGAAGGTGTTTAACTCGAGATTATTTACAGGTATAAATTTGCCCAATAACTTTGCTCGGCTTTTTAAAACTTCGGGATCCGCATAGTAGATTATTTCAGCTATCGAGCTTACTGCCTCAAAAGATTGAACACAGATGTCCGGACCTATCCCTGCAGGTTCACCAACGGATATCCCGATCTTAATTTCAGTTCTTGGATTCGATGAAGGCATCTTCACGTATTTCCCGTAACCAATTACTCAGTTCTTGATCGAACCTTTGATTCCTAAGAAAATTTTCTGCTTGGCTCATTCGATAGCGCTCTGAAAAATCCTCTATTCTTCTGCCGGTTACTTCAAGAAAATGGTACCCATGTACGGTTTTGAAAACGCTACTCAATTCGTTTATCTCGGAATCGGCCATAATTTTTTCGAATTCCGGAACAAAAATGCCCTTTCGCGACCAACCCAAATCACCTCCGCTTAGCGCTGAGCCAGGATCGTCAGAATATAGCTTAGCGATCTCCTCGAAATCTCGACCTTCGATAACCTCGTTACGTAACGATAACGCTAAGTCATTAGCCTCGTTTTCTGACCTAATTTCGTTAGGTTGGACTAGCACGTGTCTGACTCTAGTTTGTGCAATTTTTCCTTCTGTCGAAGCACCACGTTTGTTAAACAACTTAAGAATGTGGAATCCTCTGCCGCTCTTGATAGGAGATCTTGTCTCCCCAATCCCCATATTGTCTACTAGATCAGAAAAAATAGTTGGGAGCTGAGCCGCCTTTCTCCATCCTAAGTCGCCACCTTCCAATGAATTTTGCCCCGACGAGAATTCAAGAGCTAATGCCCTGAAGTCATCTCCCTCTTCGATCTTCGCGAAAATACTGTTTGCTTGAGAGCTGGCAGTTTTTAAGTCGTTGTTCGATGGATTTTCAGGTATCGGTATAAGGATGTGGCCAAGGCGATATTGGTCGGCAGTAAGGTTAGAACCGAGTTCGCTGGACAAAAAGTTTTTGATTTCTTGTTCGGAAACTTGAATCCTTCGGCGCATTGTTCCCTGTTGTAGTCTGTTTATTTTTAGCTCTCTGCTTACTCGCGAACGCATTCCACTCCAACTTATTCCATCCACAGTAAGCGCTTCTTTAAACTCATTCAAAGACAAGTTGTTCTCCTTCGCAATCTGGGCGAGGGTGTTATTGATCTCTTCATCACTAATTCTTATGCCGGCGCGCTCAGCTCTCTGCAGTTGAAGGCTTTCGATGATCATTTGCTCCTCAATCTGCTTTTTAAGGACATCGTCTGAGGGCATTCGAGCATTTTTTTGGCTCGATATTTGCGACCTTACTGCTTCAAATCTTTCCTCAAGTTCTGATTGCATGATGACATCTTCGTCCACAACTATTGCGATTCTGTCAATGATCGTCGTTGCTGATTGAGCCAGGAGCGGAAGCACGGATAAAAGTAATGCTACAAAACCTGAATTTAAATACTGAAGTTTGATTTTCATTATAAAGACACCGTTATTTTATACTTTGCAAAGAATAGTCTAGTAGGCTGTCTATCCTTCGTCCTAAAGAGGCAAGACCTTTTAGTTCAAACTCAAAGTATATTCCAGTTTCGTGGGGTTGTTTTAAGATTTTTTCCTGTGAATGTCTGTCAACGAATAAGTTTTGTCTCAGTTTTTCTCGATGTCTCCTTAACACTAATTTTGCTGACCAACAGCAGTCATCTAGTTCAAACCCAAATAAGCTATCAAGGGTCTGGTTTGAGCTCAAGCCGTAGTTCCATCTTCCTAGTAACTTCAAATCTTCTCTGAGCCTAATTGAAAATGCTAAGTCGATCTCTTCG
>CAJWLI010000005.1 GCA_913043075.1 uncultured Gammaproteobacteria bacterium | reverse complement strand
TCGGCTTCGTTGTCACGCCGTCTTGATCCATGGGCAAAAGAACAAAGCTGATGCCGTCTCTTTTTTTTGCAGAGGTGTCCGTTCTGACCAACGCGCCACACCATTGTGAAATGTCAGCGCCTGACGTCCATATTTTTTGACCATTTATCACAAAACTATCGCCATCGTCCTCTGCACGAGTAGACAGCGAGGCTAAGTCAGAGCCAGCGTTGGGTTCGGACAGACCAAGGCACCATCTAACCTCCCCTGAGGCTATACCAGGCAAATGCTTCTCTTTCTGCTCGTCCGTGCCATATTCCAAAATGGTGGGCCCAACCATGGTCACCCCCATCCCAGCCATCAGCGGGATCGGATTGAATGCTCCCTGCTTACCCATTTCTTGGCTGATAACCTTCGCCTCGGCATCCGAAAGTTCGGCGCCACCGTAGTGCTTTGGCCAAGTCGGGGCCCCCCATCCCTGACCAGCCAGCCGCTGACGCCAAAGCTCAAAGTCAGCTTTGACTTCATCGCTTGCCTGTCCCTCCAGCCCCATTACGGAGCCAACCAACCGTCTGGGAAAGTTTTCAGTTACCCATGCCGATACTTCTTCTCGAAACACTTCTAAGTTATCACTCATACCTTTGCTCTTTATTTCAGGCTTTCGCCATATTGATGATTTTTAATTGTGTAAATTCTTCTAACCCTTCTGCACCGAGCTCTTTGCCCAAACCTGACTGATTGGATCCTCCAAAGGGAATGGTTGGATCTAGCTCTGAGTGCTTATTAATCCAAATAGTCCCTGCTTCCATTTTTTCGGCTAACGCATAAGCTTTGTCTAGATCAGAGGACCAAACCGAACCGCCAAGCCCCCATTGAGTCGCATTAGCGCGTTCAACTGCATCCTCCTCATCTGAAAACTTCATCACCGGCAGAACCGGGCCAAACTGCTCCTCGTCAACCAATCTCGATCCTTCTTCGATGTCTCTGACTATCGTAGGCCGAATAAAATAACCCGGCTGCTCTGGCACTTCACCACCCGCGATTACATTTCCATCGGTTTTCGCTTCCTCAATTAATTCTTTAACCTTATCAAATTGCATTTTATTGTTAAGAGGTCCGAGCTTGGTGCCCTGCTCAAGTCCATTACCAATTACCGTTTCGTTCGCTAGCGTAGCCAACTCGTCACACATTTCGTCGTAAATATCTTCGTGCACATATAATCGCTTCATCGCTATGCATACCTGACCAGTATTTTGGAAAGCGCTGTTGAAAAGCTTTGGTGCTGCCTCTTTCGGGTCAACATCATTCAACACAATTCCAGCATCGTTTCCGCCGAGTTCTAAGGTTATTCTCTTCAACAATCCCGCAGCCCCAGCCATTACTTTCGCGCCAGTAGCGGTAGATCCCGTGAAAGATATCTTCCGAACATCTGGATGTGCGGTAAGCGCTGCGCCTAAATCGTTAAGATCAGTAATCACATTTATTACCCCGGGAGGCGCAACGTCTTTGATCAATTCTGCAACCCGCAGAGTGCTTAAGGGTGTCGTTGGAGCAGGTTTAATTACAATTGTGTTCCCCGCAATCAGTGCAGGTGGCAGTTTAAACGCCAAGAGAATCAGAGGAAAATTCCAAGGGACTATCGCGCCCACAACCCCCAGGGGAGTTCGATGAGCCTCTACTTTTCTGCCATCACTATCTTCGATCAGTTTCACCGGCAAATCGAGACTAGCAAAATATCGACAGAAGGCGGCCATCCCATAAACCTCACCAGTTGCATCGCCGATCGGTTTTCCTTGTTCTTCGGTAAGAATCTGCGCCAATTCCTGGGCGTTTGCTTCGACGATGTCAGCTATTTTCAGAACTATCTCTTTTCTCTCTTGTATCTGCGTTTGACTCCATGAAGAGAAGGCGTTCTTCGCTGCTTGAACGGCCTGATTCAATTGCTCTTCCGAAGATCTAGGACAGTCAGTCAAAACCTCTTCGGTTGCAGGATTTAAGACAGGCATCGTGCTTGTTCCAGCCACCATTTCACCATTTATCAATAAATTATATCCCTTCATTTCTACCCCTGTTTCTTCAAACCTTCATAATAGGAAAAACTCGATCAATTGGCCATGGGAAAGGAGCAAAATGCTGTTTTAAAAGCTCGGCTGGACAGACCAGCGCTAATCTGTCTAGATAGTGTCTAAATTTGATTGGAGCATCAATTGATGTGCATTAGCCATGACGTAGAAAACGAGACCGAGAAAACCGCATCTCGAAATCAATATCGTCTAGCTAATTGGCCTAACTATCCAGAAAAAGTGGACTTTGAAATGGGTTCCGGCGTAGCAGTTGACGAAAACGGCGTAATCTATTTGTTCACCCGAGATATCGAGCATTGGGCAGCTCATCCACTCGCAATGAAAGAAAAAATGGGGAGAAGCAGTGTTTCAATGTTCTCCCGAGAAGGCGAATTTTTGGGGAAATGGGGGAAGTCTGATGAACCAGGGTTCGCCCTCGGTGGCCACACAATCTACATAGAAAAAGATGGCATGTTCTGGACCACCGACAGAGATGGACACGTCGTTAGGAAATACACTCCTGAGGGAAAAATATTATTAGAACTGGGTACATTTGGGGAATGGGGTTGCGATGAGAACCATTTTAACGGCCCCACAGCAGTTTTACAGCAAGAGGATGGGAACATCGTTGTAGCCGACGGGTATTGGAATTCACGACTAGTCTGGTTCGATAGCGAGGGCAATTTCCTAAAGGAATTGGGGAGCTGGGGCCGCGGACCCCAGGAGTTTAACACCCCGCACGCGATCACGCAGGACAGCAAAGGCAGAATTCTAGTGGCGGATCTAGTTGGTGGTAATTTCCATGACTATATGACACTTCCAAATCAAATAGCCAAAGAGAGGAAAAGTACAGACGAAGGCGCCTACCACCGGATACAAAGATTTAACGCCGACGGGACTTACATTGATGAGTGGACACATATTACGCCTTTGAGCCTTACCACCTATGACAAAAAAATTTATGCCAGTGACAAGATGAGCGATCTAGTGATCTTGAACGAAGATTCCGGAGAGATTGAGGAGCGGGTAGAGAAAATCTCTGTCTATATCCACCAATTAGCCATGGACCAGCATGGTGACCTATATGCCGCTTCCGTTTACCCCGAGCACGCCGGAGAGAAAAGAGGGAGAGAAGGACCCAGTCATCGTCGATGGACTAGAGATCCTTGAATCCATCGACAGGACTCAGAGGAATCGCCAATTCTCCCCCGTATAACGTTTGAGTTGCTAAATCGGTCCCAACTTGCTTTGCCCAAGGACCGGCTCTATTTGAATGGGCGTGGTACTTCGGGAAATCGGAGGAAGAAATGTCGAGCCGCAATCTGGATCCAGCGCTAACCCACCACTCAATCGGCCAAGAGACAATTTCTATCTCTAATTTTTGCCCCGGCTCATAAAAGCTGGGCTCCTTAGAACCATTTCTATAAGCTAAAGAGGTAATCGCATCTCTTATATTGATCGCGCGTCCATCTGCAAATTCCTCGATCAGTTTGAAGGTAAAAGAGGTGTCGGGCGCAGACGACGAAACAATCAAATTTGTCCTAATCTTCCCAGATATTAAGAGGTCTTCCTCTAAGACCTTTGTTCGATAGGAAATTACGTCAGCTCGCTCGCAAACGGGCCGCTGTAGGACATTTCCAGGCTCCGCTCCATCATAACCAGGCAAGAGGAAAGCCAACATTCCGGAGCCACCCCGGGTTGGGAGGGGGTCTCTGGGATCGTACTCGAAATTCAATGGGATCTGAGTGATCTTTTTTTCACGTTTTGAAAACGCAGCTAAATCATGAACTGAGCAGTCACCCGAATCAATCTCGTGGGACAGCGAATAGCTTGCGCTTTCAGTTTTCGATGGCCATTCATCGTAGTGGCGCCACTCATTCTTCCCCATCACGTAAACATTAACGCCGAGCCTAGATTTGAGTTCTTCGCCTTTAAGATGATGGCTAAACCAATCTAGCATCTCACGCCACTGAAATAATCCACCGCCTGCGTTGTTCAGCTCAAAAGCGGATCCTGCACTTCCAGCGTGAGTCCAAGGCCCGACAACAAAACGGCTACTGCTTTGGGTTGACAATCTATCCCAATCCTTAATTTGAGGCCCTGTAAAAACGTCGTACCAACCTCCAATCATTAAAACGGGAACTTTTAATCGCTCTGGAGTTTCGCTTATTAATCTTCCTAGTTCTTCGCCATAGAAAGCGTTTTCGCTTTGCTCAATGTCGATCATCCGCTGGTACCATGGCATTTCGATATTAAATATCTCTTTGTCAACCTCCTCATGAGGGTAGTGTCTGATTGCTGCTTGATAGTCCTTTCCCGTGCCCTGAAAAGCGGTGTTTGATGTCCTATTCATGCTTGCCCACGCTGTAAAGGTTTCATGACGAAACATCCCATCAGCGTAAAGCGCATCTCTCATGTCCGCTGCAAAAACAGACGGGACAAAAGTCTTTACCTCCTCCGGCAACCCACCGGCAGCCGCCGCATATTGATTCAGCGTAAGGTATGAGGGCCCCATCATCGCGATTTTCCCATTTTGGAAATCTTGTCCTACTAACCAAGTTAACGTGTCTCGGCCATCCTCTACCTCATTCGTACCAGGGTCCCAAACACCTTCCGAGTCTCCTTGTCCCCGCGTATCCTGAAAAACGCACGCGTACCCGTACCTCACAAATCTTCCACAAACTTGATCCCGCAAGACAGCTTCAAATCTGGCATAGGGGCTCCTGATCAAGACTGTCGGGAAAGGAGCCAGACTGTCTGGCAAATGAATGCTCGTCGCCAATAAAACTCCGTCATTCATTTTAACCATCTCAAAATATTCATCGCCCAAGGCATGAGTAAAACCAGGCAGCCCCTCTTTCAGCCGCGCGATTTCATAGCGCATAGAGTAAAGAAGTAACGCCAATAAAATCCCTAAAATAGATACCGCGACAAATAGTTTTACAAATTTCATATCACTGGATCTTGTTTTTTGTCATAGCTTTAACAGTTGTTTGCCTATGTTCGCGCCCTCAAAAAGCCGCTTTAAGGTGCTTGGAATATTCTCGAAACCTGTCTGCACATCCTCGCGATGAATTATCTGGCCCGATTCAATCCAACATTTAAGTCGCTCAATAGCTTTGTCATACTCTGCCTCGTAACCGCGCAATAAAAACCCTTCGATTTTTGCCTGTCTAAAAACAACATTAAAATAGTTCGCTGGCCCCGCGGGCAAAGTTTCTCGCTCATAACGCGAGATAGCACCGCATATGACGACTCGCGCATGGGAAGCGATTCGGACTAAAACATCATTCAACACCGGCCCACCAACGTTATCAAAAAACACATTAATTCCATCCGGAGCTAATTCTTTGAGTCGCTCTTTTACCTTCTCCGACTTATAGTCAATCGTCCCATCAAAACCAATTTCATTTAGCCATCTCGCTTTTTCCGCTCCACCCGCGGAACCAATCACATGACAACCATTGATCTTAGCGATTTGACCAACGACAGAACCAACCGCTCCAGCTGCTCCGGAGACCATTACCGTATCGCCTACCTCGGGCTTTCCTACCCTCAACAAACCAAAATAAGCTGTTAAACCTTGCGCTCCTAGCGGCCCTAAATAAAGAGTCAGTAACTTATCATCAGGCAAAACCTGAAGATCTTTGCCAGCTAAAGTTGCAAACTCTTGCCATCCAAGGTGACCAAGAACTTTATCTCCAACCTTGAATCCACTGTTTTTGCTCTCCACGACCTCCCCGATACCTCGCGCTCCCATTACTTCCCCTTTCGTCGCACCCGCTGAATAGCCTGAGATCACTTCTAACTGCCCTTTTTGAGACGGTTCGAAGCTCAGAACCTCAACTTTCACTCGAACCTCTCCAGGCCCCAATAAAGCTAAAGACTCACTCGCTTCTCTAAAATCTTTTAGTAAAAGAGCTCTTCCTCTTGGATTACCTTCAATCAACCATTGGCGATTAGTTGTCATTTTTTTTCTCCTAACCAATATACATAAAATGGAAAAGTAACAGCCTAAGTAGATTTTTCCAGCTAGGTTTAAAAAGCTAGCCCTTGGCAAGTTTACCTTGTTCGCTTTCACTTTGCAGTAGATTACTGTACCATCTGGACGGTACAGTTAAATACAAAACATTATGCGCAATAACAACAAAAAAGAATTGATTCTTGCAGCAGCCTTGCAAGTGGTTGAGAACGATGGGGCGAATCATCTGACATTAGATGCAGTTGCAAAAAAGGCTGGTTTTTCGAAGGGCGGCGTCCTCTACCATTTCGCAACAAAAAAAGACCTTCTAAAAGGAATGGTGGATTATCTCATCGAGACAAGTGACGCCAAGTTGCTTCAGCGGGAAACTGAAGAAAAGCTAATCACCGCAATTGTTCAACAAGAAAACCAGATGACCACGCAGGAAAGAAGAGCCTCATTTGCTTTGGTTGCGGCCGCCTCGGAGGATGAGGAGCTCCTCGACCCTGCGAGAGAATACTATAGCCAATTATTTAGCGAGGTAACTCGAAATTCGGCCTCGAGCAACGAAGCACTGCTCCTGCTCCTAGCTATTGAGGGAATGAGATGGCTTAACATTCTTGACGTAAACCCAATGAGCGGGGAGCAAACTCGAGAAATACGGCGACTCCTTCAGAAACGAGCGGCTGAAACCTAAGATGAAGACTCTCGTAGCCTTTTTAATTGTTTTAATCATCGGTTGCGATAATCGGGAACCGCCAGAACCAGAATCTCAAAAAGTACGCCCGGCAAAAATACAAACGTTAACCGGGTCAACGGATTATCGAGAGTTAAGGTTTGCAGCCAAAGTCGAAGCAATGCAAACCTCAGACCTGTCTTTTGAGGTGCCAGGGCGCCTGGAGAGCGTTGCTTTCAAAGAGGGAGAAAATGTCAGTAAAGGCGAATTATTAGCCCAATTAGATGCTGAGAGTTTTTCGCTCGCGGTTCAAGAGGCAGAAGTTCAATTAAAGCTATCGCTTCAAGATTTATCCCGAAAGAAAAAGCTATTGGAAAAAAAAGGAATTGCTAAATCAATCGTTGATGATGCTCAAACGACGTTCGAATTAATGGAAGTCAAATTAGCAAAAGCAAAAAAAAGTTTGCAGGACACCATGATTTTTTCTCCTTTTGATGCATACGTATCGAGGGTTTATTTCGATAATTTTGTTAACTTAGCCGCAGGGACCCCTGTAGTAAAGGTTCATGATTTACAAAGGTTACAAATTGTAATCAGCGTGCCTGAGGAGCTCATGGCTACTGCAACTCCGGAGTCAATCAGAGATGCGTGGGCAAAATTTTCTTTCGCAGATAATCAACGCTTCCCGATAACCTATCACGAGAGTAGTGGAGAGGCAGATCAATTGGCTCTAACCTACGAAGTCGCATTTTTGATTGATCCACCCGCGGCAATCAATCTTCTGCCTGGGATGACAGCCGAAGTGACAATTGATGTTAGTTCCTCTGACTCGCAGGATATTTATTTGCCCGCGTCTGCTATTGTCTCGACGCCCGATGACTCGCTCGCGGTTTGGGTTTATGACGAGTCAACAAGTCTAGTGGAGAGAAGAAAAATCAAAACCCTTTCCCCAACTAACAAAGGGGTTCCCGTCTCAGAGGGATTATCAGCAGGAGACAGAGTTGTGGTATCGGGCGCAAGCCAACTTCAAGAGGGGATCAAAGTTAGGCCATTGGAATGAGAAATATTGCATCGTTTATCTCAGACAATCCGATCTATGGCTGGATCATCATTTTGGTATGTGTGGCTGGGGGCTGGCATGGAATTAACAATATTGGAAGACTGGAAGACCCTCCTTTCCCCATAAAAGTGGCATATGTTATCACGCCTTATCCTGGAGCAAGCGCGGAAGAAGTCGAATTAGAAGTTACTGACAAGATCGAGGATGCTATCCAGGAACTTCCTTATATACAAGAAATGCAATCCAAATCAGTCCCGGGTAGATCGGAAATCCAGATCGAACTTCTGGAAGAATTCGGACTGAACGAAACGCCGCAAATTTTCGATGAGCTGCGACGAAAAATTCGGGAGGCGGAAATGTATCTTCCCCCTGGGGTTAGCAATTCGATAGTCGAAGACGATTTCGGCGACGTGTTCGGTGTTTTATACGGTATAAAAACCGAAGGCTTTTCGAACTCAGAGACGAAGGACTTAGTTAAGTCAGTTTCGACCAAACTTAAATTAGTCTCGGGGGTTGCGAAAGTAGCAATCAGAGGTCTGCCTGAAGAGGCAGTCTACCTCGAATTTGAAGAAGCCAAATTAAATCGTATCGGTCTTTCTGTCGAAGAAATCGCAGGTCAAATCTGGTTAGACAGCAAAGTCATGTTCGCGGGCTCAACTGTATTCGAAGGCCGGCGTCTTAGGATCGCCCAAGCTAGCGCAAAAAGTGGGGTTCATGATTTAGAGCAAATGAGGATCGGACGCCCAGGATCAACTGAAATTGTGTTTCTCGGCGACTTGGCGAAAATCTATAGAACAAATATCGAGGACCCAAGGGAAATAATAAGAGTCAACGGCGAAAATATAGCGGTACTTGCGATATCTGTAACACCTGGAGAGAACGTTGTCGCCGTTGGAGAAAGGATTGATAGCTCTATCGAGGGGCTAAAAAGTGAACTGGCACTCGGGGTAGACATTTTTCCGATTTATCGGCAGCACGTTGTCGTTGACGAGGCGATTACTAATTTTCTGAAAAATCTGATCATCTCTGTTCTTACCGTATTCTTGGCGCTCAATTTATTTATGGGTTGGAGAGCGGGGACGGTTGTTGGTGCAGTTCTTTTGCTTACGGTGCTGGGCACGATCGAAGTGATGAATATTATAGGTGTCGAACTGCAGCGAATTTCTCTTGGCGCTCTAATGATAGCAATGGGAATGCTTGTAGATAATGGTATCGTCATCGCTGAGGGCATGGTAATCGGCGTAAAGAAAGGCTTGAGTCCCAGAGACGCAGCGTCCAAATCCGTTTCAAGAACACAGTATCCACTTATTTGCGCAACGGTCATTGGGATACTAGCTTTCGCTCCAATTAGTTTGTCCGATGATAATTCGGGGCATTTTCTGATTTCCCTTTTCCAAGTTGTCGCTATTTCTCTTTTGCTCTCTTGGTTCCTCGCAATAACGATAATACCTTTACTAGGTGGTCTCTTACTGAAAAACGAGAAAAAAGTCACAGAGAAAGAGCTTTATAGCGCTTGGTATTTTAGACCCTATCGAAAACTACTAAAAATTGGTTTGCAAAGGGCCTGGAGAGGCGCGTTAGCAATTGTCTTGATCACATCAGGGTGCCTTTATTCGATGCAGTATGTCCAACAAGGATTCTTCCCATCAAACAACAATCCACTTTTTTACGTAGATTATCGACTTCAAGAGGGAACAGACATAAGCGCCACATCAGCAGATGTAGTGCCGCTTGAAGAAATGCTCAGAAATATTCAAGGCATTAAATCGGTGACGACTTTTGTCGGAATTGGCCCTCCTAGATTTACTGCGATTACGCAACCAGAGCAACCAAATCCCGCTTATGCTCATATGATTGTAGAGGTTGCGGAAGTTAAGGAAATGGAAAACCAAATGGCCGAAGCGCAAAAAAAACTGGTGCGCGCGCGACCTGATTCCGAAATACAAGTCAGAAGAGCAGAATTTTCGCCTGGAGGTGGCAGCAAAATAGAAATGCGGTACTCAGGTCCAGATATCAAAACATTGCGAAGATTATCCGAGGAGACCTCAGCTATCTTTTTAAAACATGAATTAATTGACAGGAAAACAGACTGGAGACCCCAATCTTTACAACTCGTCCCAGTGTTCAATGAGGAGAAAGCGAGGATGTCTGGGATTACGAAACAAGACCTCGCTAAATCGCTCTCGTATAACACGTTGGGACTCAACGTTGGAATGATAAGAGACGGTGATAAATTACTACGGATAATCGCGAGAGCTCCACCTGAAGAAAGCACCAGTCTTTCTGATTTAGAGAACAAAACAGCTTGGAGCGAAATCGAAAGAAAGTACGTTCCAATAAATCAACTCGTAGATGAATTTAAACTGGTGTCTGAAAACACCACAATTTTTAGAAGAGATGGCCTTCGCACACTTACCGTCCAAGCGAATCAGCCCAAAGGACACAACGTTAACGAATACTTCAAAAACATAAGAGATGAGGTCGAGAGCATCGAGCTGCCCTTAGGGTATACTCGGGAGTGGGGTGGAGAATTCGAAAGCAATAAAATGGCATATGAGTCCTTGGGCGAACGCATCCCCTTAGCATTTTGCCTCATGTTCTTCGTAACTATTTTAATGTTTGGATCACTTAAACAGCCCATTGTTATTTGGCTGACCGTTCCTATGGTTTTGTGCGGAGTAGCAATCGGCTTGTTAATTACGAATCTTCCATTAACTTTTCCATCTTTCCTTGGAATCTTGAGCCTTGCCGGAATGCTGATAAAAAACTGTATTATTCTCGTAGACGAAATAGACAAAAGATTATCTGAAGGCGAGGCGAGTCTTGCTACTTTGGAGATCGCGAGCTTGAGCAGATTGAGACCGGTCATGCTGGCGGCTCTAACTACCATTTTTGGGATGTCACCGCTTTTGACCGATGCTTTTTTTCGAGAGATGGCGGTTTCTATTATGAGCGGCCTCGCATTTGCCACTATACTAACTTTGTTCGCTGTCCCTGTTTTCTATAGAATTGCGTTAGGGAAACGAGTAGCTTAAATTTTTGAAACGAAACAACTTCTGGGAATTTGATTTTTGATTAGGGCTTGCTTGGTCAAATTAAGAAGCATTCGCAGCTTATACATTTCTAAAAAACCATAAAACAGAATCAAACAAAAACGATTTTTATGAGGAGACCGATATGGCAGACGCTTACATAATAGATGCGGCGAGAACACCAAGGGGAATTGGGAAGCAAGGAAAAGGCGCACTGACTGAGTTCCATCCAGGACGGCTTTTAGCTAAAGTTTTTGAGGAGATACAGAAACGTAACAGCTTAACAACGGACGATATAGATGATGTTGTCGTAGCCTGCTCCTCTCAGGTAGGCAAGCAAGGATTCTGCGTCGGTCGAATGGCCGCGCTCGATGCTGGTTGGAGTGATAAAGCATGTGGCATGACCCTCGACCGATTTTGTGGGTCCGGAATCACATCTGTCAACATTGCGGCTGCAAACCTTATGAGCGGCATGGACGATCTTTGCGTTGCCGGTGGCGTCGAAATGATGTCATACACTCCCACTGTTCCTCGAGCAGACAACAACAGGACCGTTGATGGCAGTAATCTCCACTTGCGCGACCTCCATCCTCAACCGCACCAGGGCATTTGTGCTGACATGATTGCGACCATTGACGGGTTTTCTAGAGAGGAAGTAGACGCCCTTGCAGTTGAAAGCCAAAGAAGAGCCAAAGTAGCTATTGAGAATGGTCATTTTGACAAAAGTCTAATTACGGTAACCAATGATGATGGTTCGATCGCTCTCGACAAAGAGGAGTTCCCGAGGCCCGGCACAACTTTGGAATCACTAAGTAATCTCGACACTGTCTTCGATAAATTCATGGGAATCCCTGTTGACGATACTGGTGAAACATTTGATCAATTAGTAAAAAGGGCATATCCGGATATGAAAATTAACCATGTCCATCATGCTGGTAATTCCTCCGGGGTAGTTGACGGCGCTGCGGCTCTGATAATGTCCAGTAAGAAATATGCAGACCAAGTCGGTTGGAAACCCCGTGCAAAAGTCAAAGCCATCGCAACAGTTGGAGGAAGTCCCACTTTGATGCTTAATGAACCAGTACCCGCAGCGAAGAAAGTTTTAGCGAGAGCTGGCATGACAATAAACGACATTGACTTGTTCGAAGTTAACGAGGCTTTTAGTGTTGTTGCAGCTAAATTCATTCGCGACCTAGATCTCGATATAGACAAGGTCAATGTCAACGGCGGCGCGATGGCATTAGGACACCCAATCGGGGCAACGGGCTCGATATTGATTGGGACAGTTTTAGATGAGCTCGAGCGAAGAGATCTTAATACCGGTCTGATTACAATGTGCACCGGAGGAGGCATGGCGCCAGCGATCATAATCGAACGAGTCTGAATCGATAAGATAAAACGTATTTCGCCAGGTTACTAAAGATGCAGGGCTAAAGAGTCTTAAGTTGGAGCACATTAGATCACGGAGAACTCTTCTCGCATGTTTAGCTATTATGGGGGTAGGGTTTTCTGTCCTGTTCCCAATTCTTACACCAGTGGGCAGACAGCTAGGGCTGAATGAGCTGCAGATCACCAGTATTATAGCAGTCTCTTCTCTCACCGTTTTTTTAGCAACACCTGTGTGGGGGCGTTTGAGCGACCGGCTCGGTCGAAAGCTAATTATATTGATCGGGCTCTTTGGCTTTTCGCTTGGCACTTTCCTTTTCAACATCATATTAGAGCTTGGCCTTTCTGAGAAATTATCGGGAGTAAATTTGTTTCTAGCCCTGCTCTTAGCTCGGATATGCCATGCATCGATCATGTCGGCTGCAATGCCAGCAGCAACTGCTTACATGGCAGATATCACGGACGTTGGATCACGAACCAAAGGGATGGGCGCAGCCGGCGCAGCGAATAATTTGGGTTCTATCGTCGGTCCAGCATTAAGCGGACTAGCCACAATATCGTTACTGCTTCCTCTTTGGTTAGTAGGGCTTTTAGCATTCCTTAATGGACTCTTCGCACTGAGGTTTTTACCACCGTCACCTAAGAGAAAAGAAAAATACAAGAAAAGCTTTAGACTGCGATACTCGGATAGCCGAATTTTGCCCTTTATGATCGCGGGCGTCGCACTATTTACCGGCTTTGCCATCGTCCAACAGACGATGGGGTTTAGATTTCAAGATTCACTAAAGTTGACGACTGCGGAAACTAGCGCTGTTTTTGGATCTGCTCTCGTTCTGTCAGCAATAACCGCTCTTATCTCCCAAGTATTTGTTGTTCAACGGATAAAAATCGAACCAATTTCACTGCTTCAAATTGCTATGCCGATACTCATCATAGCTTTTCTACTAATGGCATTTTCTGAAACAAGGTTCCCGCTTACCATGGCTTTTGGGATTATGGGATTTGGGATGGGGCTGGCTGCTCCCGGATTAATGGCCGGCGCGTCTTTGGCTGTGCCAGCAGAAAACCAAGGGGCAGTAGCCGGCTTAGCTGCGTCCTGCGGTCCACTGGGTTTCACTATAGGACCTGTGATAGGGGGCGCCATCTACCAATTCAGCCCCATGGCTACATATTTGTTTGCAGCTTCAATTTATCTTTCTCTTTCCTTGTTTTTGCTAAGAATTAAAAAGTCACAAATCGATACAAAAAAAAATAGCTGAACTATCACCAGTTATTTTTTTAAGATATCGCGTCGTACTTGTATAACTTATCGAGCGCCCGCCCTGAGAAACTCTTCAACAAAAAATTTCTAATCGGGGCAAACTGCTCTCTACAATGGAAACTTCTGGCGTTAGCGTTAGACATGAACTGCACCCATTTCACTCTTCTCTCTCTCAGCCTTTGATAAAACGAAAAAGCCTCCCTACTGTTGTGACCTTCTGACAAACAATTAGCCAAAACTGCTGCGTCTTCAATTGCCAAGGCCGCTCCCTGAGCAAGGAATGGCAATGTTGCATGGCATGAGTCACCTACTAAAACTAGACGATCTGAGTGCCATTTTTTTATTGTCGGCCTCCGATAAAGAGCCCATTTATGTAACGTAGCCTCGTCAACACTCTCAACGAGATTCCGAAGTCTTCTATCCCAACCTTCAAATTCAACCTCAAATTCTTTGATGTCTGCTTTTTCAATCCACGATTCTTTTTTCCATGCATCTGACTCAGAAATACCAATACAATTTATCAAATCTCCTTTTCTGACTTTGTAGTGTACGAAATGTCTCCTAGGTCCCAACCAAAGAGCTGCATTTTTGTATATCAGCTCATCGGATAAGTTGCTACTTGGCACTAGTGCTCGCCAAGCAACGTTACCCGTAAATATTGGTTTAACCTTACTGTCTAAACAAGACGCTACTAAAGAATTAATTCCGTCAGCACCAATCACCAAGTCGAAGGACTCCTCGGAACCGCTGTCTAATTTAACCGCACATTTCGAGACCATTTCATTTACTGCGGCTACGCCACTCATTGTTCTCAAGGAGATCAGCTTATCCGCTTTTATGGTGTCAAGCATAACCTTCATTAAATCTCCTCGATGAATGTGCAAATAAGGATAGCCATAGGTCTGCTCGGAATCTGGGTTTAAAGGGTTTTTCTTAATTAGCGCTCCATCTTTCCAATCTCGAATTGCGATAAACTCAGAATAAGAGGAGTTAGACCGAAGCGAACGCTCCATACCTAAGCTAAATAGAACTCTAAGAGAGTTGGGGCTTAACTGAATCCCTGCCCCGAGCTCTCCTTTCAAATTTGATTTTTCAAATATTGTGATTTCGAAACCTTTTTTTGCGAGACAGAGTCCAGCGGCAAGCCCACCAATGCCGGCTCCAATGACAGCGATATTAAGTGGCGACTCCAAAACCAACTAACATGACCTCTTTTGATTCATAGTGCTGATTTGCCTCACTTTCTATTGATTTAAATGGGTGCCTCGCAGTTTAAACCTCGACTTCACCCGTTGCGGAAATGGTCAAGTTATGATTCTATCTGACCAACGAAAAATAATTTAGTGAAATTGAGGGAGTCAAATGCATATTCACGAAAAACTTTATATAAATGGTCAGTGGATTGAATCGAAGGGCACAGACAAAATACAAGTAATTGACCCGTCCACCGAAGAAATTTGCGGTGAAGTTCCTTGTGGTAACGACGAAGACGTTAACGCGGCAGTAGCTGCAGCCAAGGAAGCTTTCAAGACTTGGGGGGAGAGCCCAGCTTCAATGAGATCAGATTTGATAAAAAAACTCTCTGGAAAAATTAATGAAAATGCTCAGAAAATTGGCGAACTTTGCGCTCTTGAACTAGGGACTCCTCTTCAGACAAGCGTCGCTGTGCACGGAGGCATGGGGATGGGCGTTGTGGGGTCCTACGTCGACATTCCCTACGAAATGGAGAAAGAGGAGCAACTCGGTAATTCTGTTGTGATAAAGGAACCTGTGGGCGTTTGCGCATTTATCACGCCTTGGAATTTCCCTCTGCATCAAATCGTAGCCAAGGTCATGCCGGCACTTGCGGCGGGTTGCACAATGATTGTGAAACCCAGTTCAGATACACCTCTTACAGCTTACTTCTTTGCGCAGCTTATCGATGAGTGTGGGTTCCCGCCCGGCGTGTTTAACTTAGTAACTGGACCAGGTCGAACAGTTGGAGAAACGATGTGCACGCACCCCGATGTTGATTTGGTCTCTCTTACTGGCTCTACAGAGGCAGGGAGAAGAGTAGCCGCACTAGCTGCGGAGACAGTAAAACGTGTAGGTCTTGAATTAGGCGGGAAATCTGCCTCCGTGGTTTTGGATGACGCAGACGTCGCAAAGGCAGCGGGCGCCGCGGGCGGCAGCATATGCATGAATAGCGGGCAAGTATGTGCAGCTCTGTCAAGACTAATCGTTCCCAGAGAGAAACAAGATGAAGCGGTGGCTGCGGCCAAAGCGGCAGCAGAATCGGTTAAAGTGGGAGGAGCGTTTGAGGAAGGCGCAGTTATGGGACCCGTAGCATCAAAGTCACAGCTAGAAACCGTGGTTGGCTACATAGAAAAAGGTATAGAGGAAGGTGCTACATTAGTCACCGGCGGAACAACACCGCCAGAGGGAAGGAATACGGGCTACTTTGTTCAGCCAACTATTTTTTCAGACGTGAAAAACGACATGGTTATAGCTCAGGAAGAAATATTCGGGCCGGTCTTGGCTATCATTCCCTACGACACTGAAGAAGAGGCCATAGAAATCGCCAACGACAGCATATTCGGTCTATCTGGCGCGGTCTGGTCAGGAGATGATGAGCGAGCAAAGCGCGTCGCAAAGAAGATCCGAACGGGACAAGTTTCGGTGAATGGGGGATCCTTTAATGTTGCCGCCCCATTTGGGGGTTATAAGCAGTCGGGAATTGGCCGCGAGCTTGGACCCCATGGATTAACCGAGTTCACTGAACTCAAATCAATGCAGCTTTAAAATAAGCGATACTTGCGTTTGAATGGGCTTTCTCTAATCAGGGAAAGCCCTAGCAGGCAAAAAAATGGAACAGCAACCCCTTGAGGGCCTCACAGTTTTAGATTTTGGTCAAGTCTATAACGGCCCCTACTGCGGATTTCTCCTTTCTCAAGCGGGGGCAAGGGTAGTAAAAATAGAATCTTTAGTAGGAGAGACGCTTCGACCAAAAAGCAAAAAAGATGCTTCGTTTTATCCCTTCAACAATCTCAATTCTAATAAAGAATGCATAGCGGTAGATTTAAAGAGTGGCTCGGGAAAAGAGATCGTCAGAGCATTGGTAAAGGAAGTAGATGTTGTTTTACAGAACTTCGCGCCCGGAACTCTGGAGAAATTTGAGCTAGGCGCGTCTGATTTGCTTAACATCAACCCCAGGCTAATCTACGCAACTGGAACCGGATACGGCTCAAGTGAGGGCCCATATAAAGATTTCCTAGGCATGGACATAACACTCCAAGCAATTTCAGGAGCAATGTCAGTCACCGGTGAAGAAAACGGTCCGCCTCTCAAAACAGCTGCGGCTTACATTGATTTTTTGGCAGGAGTTCATCTATACGCAGGGATAGTTACAGCTCTTCTGAGCAGAAATGCTATTGGAAAAGGCTCAGTAGTCGATGTTTCCATGCAAGACTGTGCGTTCCCAACGCTTTCTACAGCTATCGGATCATTTTACAGTATTGGAAAAGAATTACCGCGAGCCGGGTCAAGGCACCCGGCAAAAGCAATCTCGCCATACAACGTATACAAAGCAAAAGACGGGTATGTAGCCATTATATGCATTCGAGAGGGACATTGGAGAAGAATGTGCGACGCGATGAAAAAACCAGAACTAAAAGAAGATCCTCGCTTTTCAAAAGTCCGATTCAGGGCGAAGAATATAGATCTCGTGGATAAAATCGTTACGGACTGGACAAGCGGCCTTGAAAAAAAAGAAATATTTCGAATCGCACAAGAACATGGAGTTATATGCGCGCCGGTACAAACCATCCCCGAAACAATCGAAGATCAACACATGCTTAAGAGAGGTTCGCTAGAAAAGAAAAAAGTGGATGAGAACGAAGAATTATCTTTTTTCAAGACACCCATTCGTTTTGAGAATTTAGAACCGCCGGAGCTGCGACTAGCTCGACAACTGGGCCAAGACACCGATACAGTGCTCAAAGAGTTTTTAAACCTTCAGGAACCAGATCTTAAGCTACTCAGAGAAGAAGGTGTGATCCTTTAAAGACGTTGCCTCATAAGCTCGTCAGCACCATTCCGATGACCTTAATCTGGGTGATTCCGATAAAGATGAGCGGAAGGGAATGTCGGGGCTATCTTTTTCTTTAGAGCAGCCAACCCTTCTTCCGCATCTTTTCCTAAAAACCCAAACATTTCCATCTTCAAAGAATCCTCGAAGATAGGAGACGCCTGTCTAAGCCACCCGTTTAAGGTCTGTTTTGTCCCTCGAATCGCCGGCTGACTGCCTTTCGCTAACTTATCTGCAATGTCTAACGCCA
>CAJWLI010000004.1 GCA_913043075.1 uncultured Gammaproteobacteria bacterium | reverse complement strand
TACAACGAGGCAATCCAACCGTATACGAGAAATTTAATTTCTTCGATACCTGTAACCCACCCCTCAGAGAGAGCTAGATTTGAACACTCTGAAAGGTAGCATTTTAAAAAAGCAAAAAAGAAAATATCCTGCTGGGAGATCTATTGATTAATCGAACAAGAGCTGGGATGGTCTGTGTAGACGACGAAAACATTCTATCTATAAAACAACGAGATCCTAAATCCGGAGATGAGTTTTGGTCACTTCCTGGAGGAGGAATAGAGGCGGCTGAAACTGCCCTTGAAGCAGCAATCAGAGAGACACGAGAAGAGACTGGTTACTCGGTCCTGCCCAAATCTAGAAGTTTTACAAATGACTACAAGTTTTTTTGGAACGGGCAAACCTATTATTGTCGAACACATTGGTTCGAAGGGAGCTTGGCCTCAATAAAACCAGCTGAAGTGATTTCAGAGACCGATATTATAGCTTGCCAATGGCTTCCTTGGCCGAGCTGCAGAGATGATTTTAATCATAACGCGGCGCTGCTTGAAGTTTTGGATTTTTTCACTTCTCACAAAATGGATTGACATCAACATAAACATTTATCACAAAGCGTTCAACTTTACGTATAATGCGCGAGGGCGATGAATAAGGAATGTTTTCTTGAACATAAAAGAGAGAATGCAGCGCGTAATCGATATGGAATCGAGTGCCATTGCTGGCATCAAAATCACTGAAGCTTTTGAGGAAGCCCTTCAATTATTACTTGCAAGTAACGGCAAAGTGGTAACCACGGGCATAGGGAAAGCTGGTTACATAGCGCAGAAATTTGCTGCGACCATGTCTTCCACTGGGACCCCAGCTTTCTTCGTTCATCCTGCAGAGGCAGGCCACGGTGATCTTGGAATGCTTTCTAAAGACGATTGTATTATAGCTTTCTCTACTAGTGGTAAATCTAACGAGGTAATTGAAATGCTTGAGATGTCGAAAGCCTTGGGTGTATCAAAAGTCATCGGGATAACTTCCCATGTAGATGGACCAATAAGAAATTTAAGCGATATTGTGTTAGACATGGGAGAGAGTATCGAAGAAGCTTGCCCTTTAAAAATAACACCAAGCTCAACTATCGCTATTATGCTTGCAATAAGCGACTCAATCGCGCTTACCTTAATGGAACTGAAAAACTTTTCAGTCTCTGAATATCATGCAAGACATCATCGAGGTTATTTAGGTTCAGTAACCCGCCCCCGACCTCTTTATGAAGGTAAGGAATAAGATAACATGGGGATAATTGACCCCGCCCAAATCGCAGAAAAATATCGTAATGAACTAAAGAATAGGATTGCGAATTTCGAGACTCCACTCAAAGTGAAGGGATTCATCGCTACAGATGACAAACCATCTCTTAGCTATGCCAATGCGACGAAAAAAGCATTTGAAGAAATCGGCTTTCAATATGAGTTGAAAAAAGTACCGAGACTGTCTTTAGAGTCAGCTATATTGTTCGCCAATGCGGAAAAAGACACTCACGGGATTTTTATTTATTTTCCTGTGTTCGGTAATGAGGAAGATAAATACCTCAGAAACTTGGTGACTCCTGAAAAAGATATCGAAGCGGGAAGCTTCTTCTGGACAAGAAAGTTATCTAAAAATGATAGGTATGCCTTCGAAAACATCCAAGACAAAAAAGCCTTGATCCCATGCACGCCCTTAGCAATTATTAAAATCCTATCTGAGGTAAAATCTTATGGGAGTGGAAGAAAGCCATTAAATGATAAAACTGTGACAATTTTTAATAGGAGCGAGGTAATAGGACGACCTCTCGCGGTTTTGATGTCACACGACGGAGCAAGTGTTTTTTCATTTGATGAGCATGGTCCTTTGTTATTCAAGGATGGAATTCCAGAAGAAACTGAATATAAGCGCGCAGATGCTTTAAAGTTGAGTGATATCGTTGTAACAGGAGTTCCGAACACGAAGTTTAAAAAGATTTCCATAAAGGAATTAAAGAAGAATGTGATTTGTATAAATTTTTCGACCAATCAAAACTTTGATAAGAAGGTGGAAGATTTCGCACTAGATTTTGTTCCTAGAGTTGGCCCAATGACAGTCACGATGTGCATGCGAAATGCTATAAGGCTTTACGAAAACTTTTTTCATCACCATGCCTCTGCTAGCTGAACTCCCTATATCCAGTTATTTAAGCTCGGTAGCTGAGAAAAAACCTGTACCAGGGGGAGGCGCTGTCGCGGCCATCGTAGGGGCAGAAGCGTGCGCTCTTCAAACAAAAGTGGCGATTTTTAGTAGTAATTCAGAGACGGCTCCCCTTATTGAAAGCGGCCTAAAAACCCAGAGAAAATTTCTAGAACTAGCCGAAGAAGACTCAAAGGCTTTCCTTGCGTTAATGAGTAATGGAAAAAAATCGGAAAATCGTGAAAAGCTTTTAATCGGAGCCGCAAGGGTACCTGTGCAGGTTTTAAGACTGTGTGTTCTCCAAGTATCTAATCTCAAATCTCTCCTAAAGTTAGGGAATCCGAACCTCGTTTCTGATCTCGGAATATCGGCTCTGCTTTTAATTTCCTCAATAAAATCTAGCTTACTAAACATAAAAATCAATACCAAAAGCATTAAGGTTGTTCCAAAGGATATTCTGCAAGCCGAGCTTCAAGCGGAGAGAGCACTTGAGGAATTAGAATCACTTTCCTTAGCAATAGAAGATGCAGTCTCTTAGTGTAATTGGCCTTTTTTTTCTCTTTGCTTGCTTTACGAGCGCTAATGGCGAATCGAGCAAAAACTCTCTAATAAAAGAACTCGAAAACACCCACACCAAAAATCTTCTAAATAATATATATTATGAATATCCAACCCAAGAGCCTAGAGGAAAAGCAAAATATCTAAGAAAAAAACTCAAGATGATTAAAGAAAAAGTAAACTTGTCTTATCTAAATAGCGAAAACAAAAAAGAAATTGCGATCTTAGAATTTCTAGAAAATAAAGAATCCAGCCTTCAAAAAGATGTAAGCTTCCCTAATCGAGTGAAGTATTTGTCTAGCTTAAGTTATCCTCTTGATGAGTGTTCTCTGATGCTTGCCACAGAAAAGGCAGAGATCGAAAAAAAATTGAGTGACAGACGTATCAGATTTTTAGACTCTCAAATTCCCGCTCAAACCGAATCCCCCAAGTCATTTTTTTTTGAATCCACTGACGAGGGTCGCCAGAAATACTTAGACCTTTTAGCAAATGATTTAAAGAAAACTGGGAATTTAGCACTTTCAATACTCGAAAATTATCCTGAATCAGCTTTAAAGGTAGTTGGAGAAAGAGAAAGTAATTTTTCCTTCTATTATCGAGATAGAATTCTCAGGATTAATATTAATAACCTGGAAACATTGCCGAGAGACGAAACTATCGCTCTCGCGGCTTTTTTTGGACTGCCCGGGGCCGGTGCAATCAAGAAAGACGATAAAATATCGCTTTCAAGATTTCTTTATCTTCCTTCTTATAATTTAGGTTGGGCCACATATTCCATGAACGAACTGGCGGAATTGGATCCAGAAAACTCGGACGCTTATCTTAGTTTCAGAAAACTAATTATTGTTTTAGGGCTAACAGATCTAAATATACATATCTACAAGTGGAGTACTTACGAAGGCAATAAATTTCTTGAAAAAAACCTTAATTATTCGAGTAACAGAACGAAACTTTTTCTGGATCAAATAAGAGAGAACCCTGGTTTCTATTTATCAGTTAGTTTGGGAGGGATTTTTTTTAAAGACGTGAAGAGGAAATGTCTTGAAAAACGCTCGTCGGATTTCTGCGGGAAAGAATTAAATCAACTAATAGTAGATTCAGGCACGACGCCACTGCCATATCTCAAAGAATTTTTGATCGGCCGATTTTTCTAAAACTTACTTTAAGAAGAGAATCAGGTTATGTCCTCACGAAGTTTCTGGTGCGCTGATTCGTTTAATGAAAACCGCGTTAAAATCAGGGCCCCAATCAGATAGCAACAAAAGGGGAAAAGAGCGTATAAAAACAAGAGCGCGAATTTTGCGCTCTCTGTTTGGTCCTGATTAGGCACGAATCCAGAGGCTCCCAAAACGAATCCTGTGATCATGAATGTTATTCCAGTCGCTGTTTTAAAAACGAGGTTCCAACTAGAGAAGTAAGTTCCCTCTTTCCGTTTCCCAGTCAAGAATTCGTCATAATCAATGACATCAGATTGTATGGATGGGGCCACCGCAGCGCCGCTTCCCGCTCCAAGACCACAAACAAAAGCTAGTATCAAAATCAAGGTATCTGCTCCCGCGTAAAGAAAAAACATCCCACCAAACCCAAAACCCGTAAGAACCATAGATACTAACCAAGTATTTTTCTTTCCGATAACTCTCGACAAAGCTATCCAGACAGGAACTGAAAAAATGCATGGGATTAAGTACATTAGAATATAAATTGCGGTTCTCTCTGGTCTTAAAACAACATATTCCGCAATATAAGGGGTCAAGATTCCGATAGTTGCAAAACCTAAATTCTCTATGAAAAAAACTATAAGAAGCAGAACCGCATGCTTATTCCTTAGAACGTCTGAAAAAGCAGTAATTGGATTTTTCTCGCCTCTTCCTTGATAATCTTTTCTCTCCTGAGTACGAAAGACGGCCCAAATAATCAGGAAAAAGGTTATAAGGGCGGCTATCATTGCAATATCGAAAGCATCTTTTCTTGGATTATTACCAACTATCAACTGGTGCATGGCCAAAAGCGCCAACAAAGAACCACAGTTCCACACCATATGACGAACACCAAAGATTTTTGTTCTCTCGTGATAATTCGGTGATAATTCTGCACCCAACGAGTGATGCGGGACATTAAAAGCAGTCATTGCTGAGTAGAAAAGAACCACTGCCACTGCGACCCAAACACTAGAAAATTCAGCGCTCAGATCTAGGGGCTGGGTCCAAATCATAATAAAAGAAAAACAAACAAATGGAGCGGACGCTAACATCCAAGGACGGCGCCTGCCCATATGAAAATTGGTTCTATCACTCAGATAACCCGCAAGGGGATCAGTAATTGCATCCCAAATTCTAGACAAACCGAATATGAACCCCATTGTAGCCGGTGCAATAAGCAAGATATCGGTTGCAAACTTCATCAAATATAAGCTCACAAGAAAAAACATGAAGCCAACACCGATAGTAGGAATGTTGTAATCAATGAGGCTCATAAGAGAAATAGTCTCACTGGATTTCGAACTTTTTTGATTCATTTAGCTATTTAATTTACGTATTTCTCTTGTTGAGCCAGCGATCCAGCGATCTCTTAAGGGTCGACCACCCCTATAAACGGTAGATAGAACGTCTGTAATCAAAAGCTCGAACAGATTAGAACTTGTCGACGGCCTAAAACTTGAAAAAGATTCTGCAAGGCCTCTTCGCTCTTTGTTATCGACTTTTTCCGCTCGCCCGTTTACCTGGAACTCTCCACTGCTTCCAGAACTATCATTCATGAAACAGTGTAAAGAAAAATCTGGTTTAACTAACAAATCAGTGGTCCGAGGTGAATCCGCGTTCAAGAAAACGAAAATATATCCGCCTCCTATCACGGGGGTAACTGGATGAGCTCTAGGTCTTCCGTCGGATCGCGTGGTAGCAAAATATGCGACTTTCCCATCTAATCGAGCTGCACCGAATTTCGCTAATGCTGGCTTCTCCTCTTCTAGTCTTTTCCAAGACGAAAGACTCACATAAATTCCTCAGGTTTATAACGCCAAACTCAAGATAACATGCTTTGATGAAGAAAAACGATCAAGATTTAGCTTATTTACTTGGGCAAACATGTCTTCGATCCAGCTAACGCTTTAGAGGTCTGATTGATTTAGCCAACGAGAAACGTTTTATTAGTATTTAGCACGTTTTCCCACTTAAAGTTGAGGGAGCAGATACAACCCGATTCAAGTGGAGAAGCAAGTTTTGCTGACATGATATGAGCATCCCCAGGTTCTAAATAAAATGTTTGTTTTTGCCCAAGTGAAAGAGCCACCGGTATCATTTTCGATTTTTTTAGATTGTAAAAACTTCAATAGAATGCTGAATTTTTTGAACCCAGAGGCAACACTCTAGACCAACTCTCTTTAATTGGCTGGCTATTGGCAGGCGTGCAATAGATCAGACAAGAAGCGAAGACAAATAAGGTCTGGTTTTTTTGTGGAACAAGAGTTTTCTCACCTTACGCCCCTTTTTTGTTACCATTTCAAATTCTAAGGGGTGTGAAGTCACAATATGAATCTTTATAAGAATTTAAAAGAAGGATTTGTAGATTCAAAGCCCTTCTTAGTATCTCCTAATTCTGAAGTCATATATAGCTATGCTGATATAGATCATCTGAGCGGTTTAGTTGCAACTCATCTAGCCGAACGAGGTTTGGTTTCTGGCGATAGAATTTTTGTGCAGGTTGAAAAAAGTGTGAATGTAGTCGTGCTTTATCTTGCGTGTTTGAGATCCGGTATAGTTTATATACCTCTGAATACACAATATCTGAAGCACGAATTAGAATTTTTCACGGCTGACGCACGACCAAAAATTGTGATCACTGACAAAGAGAGAAAAAACACCTTTGAGCGACTCACTAAGACGTCAGATATTTTAATCTTAGATGAATTAATCTCAATTAGTGAAAAATTAAAAATCCCTGAACTTAATTACGAGCTAGACGAATTCTCCGGTGACGCTGCAGCGGCAATGCTTTACACGTCCGGGACCACAGGCAAACCAAAAGGTGCAATTCTTAGTCACAAAAATTTAATTGCAAATGCGCAATCTCTAACCCATGCTTGGAACTGGTCACAAGATGACGTCTTGTTGCATACTCTGCCCATTTTCCATGTTCACGGACTATTTGTTGGATTAAACCTGCCTTTGGCGAACGGAAGTTCGATAATTTATCTAGATAAGTTTTCTTCTCAACAAGTAGTTAACATTTTACCGAAAGCAACAGTGTTTATGGGAGTGCCAACTTACTATGTCCGGATGCTCTCCGAGAGAGCTTTGACAAAAGATTCTTGCAAAAGCATAAGGGTTTTTATCAGCGGATCAGCGCCACTCCAAGAACAGACCTTCCGAGATTTCAAGAAAAAAACGGGACACGAAATCGTTGAAAGATACGGAATGACAGAAACAGGCATGAATGCTAGTAACCCATTGCAAGGATTAAGGAAACCGGGATCAGTCGGACTTCCTCTTGAGGGCGTTCAAATACGTGCACGGACTGATTCTGGACATATCTCGAAAGCAGGAGAACCAGGTGAAATCGAAGTGAAGGGACAAAATGTATTCGCAGGATATTGGAACCGAGAGGAATATAGATCGAGAGACTTTACTGAGGATGGGTTTTTCAGAACTGGCGACCTGGGACGCATTGACTCTGAGGGTTATCTTTTTTTAATAGGTCGAAAAAAAGATCTAATAATATCTGGAGGATTAAACGTATTCCCGAAAGAACTTGAGTTGGTCATCGACTCTTTTACGGAAGTCAAAGAATCTGCAGTTATAGGGTTGCCTCACCCTGATTTCGGAGAACAGGTCGTCGCTGTAATCGTAGCGGAGGAAACTTCGCGACTGGATAAACCTATGTTAATAAACAAAATGAGGAACAAAATCGCTAGTTTTAAAATTCCAAAAGAAGTTTATTTTTTTGATGAACTCCCAAGAAATACAATGGGAAAAGTTCAAAAAAATATACTTCGGAAAAAACTCAGCTAAAACCTCAACCCTCCATCAAAGAGGAAGATCATTTTGAGAATTGCAGTTTTTGCGTCGCACAACGGATCTAATTTCCAAGCAATCGCTGAGGCTTGCAAATCAGGCAGGATAAAAGGTGAGGTTACGCTATTAATTTGTAACAACAAAAAATCGCAGGCTATAGCCAGAGCAAAAAATCTTGGTATTCAGTTCTTTCATGTCTCTGAGACCCTTGAGCCTAATGAGAAAAAACGTGACAAAGAAATCTCATCTTTATTAAACGAACATAATTGTGAGTTGGCAGTTTTGGCGGGTTACATGAAAAAACTTAGTAGCGCTGTAATCGACTCCTTCAACGGTGAAATAATCAATATCCACCCCTCCTTATTGCCAAAATACGGAGGCAAGGGGATGTACGGATTGGCGGTTCATAAAGAAGTTTTAAGAAATAAAGAATATCTCTCAGGGGTAACTGTTCATCGAGTAAACTCCGAATACGATAAAGGAGAAATTCTGTCGCAACAAACAATCTCGATATGTGAGAGCGAAACACCGGAATCTTTAGCCGAGAAAGCACGGCCGGTTGAGCATCATCTCATTGTTCAAACGATTAAAGAAATCATAGAAGAAAAAGAATAGGCCCACTTATCATGAAAAGAAAACCCAATGAAAATAGGCGTGCGCCAATAGCACTGATGGCGTGCGAATCAGGCCGAAAGTTTGCTCATTCGGTGTCTAACGAAATGGGAATAGATTTACTCTCGACAAAAGAGACTTGGTTTGCATGCGGAGAGGGTAAATTTGAAATAAAGTCAAATGTCAGAGGGCATGACGTTTATATATTTCAATCGGCTGTTGGCAAACAAGATGAGAGAAGCATCTATGACAGGTTCCTAATGCTACTTCACGCCATAGAAGCTGCGGCATTATCCGACGCTCAATATATTACGGCTGTGTTGCCTTATTATCCCGGTGCTCGGCAAGACAAAAGAAAAGGGAGGAACAGAGAGGGAATCAGCGCAGGGCTTTTCGCCAGACTCCTTCAAAGTGCTGGAGTAGACCGGGTCATGAGTGTAGAAATCCATAATGATTCGATAGCCGGCATGTTCAACCCATCTTTAGCGCATCTTGAAAACGTATTCCTAACGAATCACTTCAGTAAATGGATCAAAAGTAATCAATTATCTTTTGATGTTGTGGTGTCTCCAGATGTTGGATATCTCGAACGAGCGAGAGCTTTTTCAGAGGAGCTATCCGCGGACCTGGCAGCGCTTTCCAAAGAAAGAGACTATTCCAAAGCAAATTCTATTTTTACGTCGAATCTCATAGGAGAAGTGCGAGGACGAGATGTGCTTCTTGTAGACGACATCGTTGACACTGGTGGATCAGTTGTGTCGTCCATTGAAGAACTTAAGAAGCAAGGAGCAAAAAATATTACCATCGCCTGCATTCACCCGCTTATGAATGGCGATTGTTGGGAAAAGCTCGAGCGGATTTATAAAAAATCCGTTTCTGATGGTTGGCGATTCAGCATGACGGGAACAAGCGTCGTGGATCATAAAGATCCGCCCACATGGTACACGACTTACAGGATTGAGAAATTAATTGCGAGAGTCCTTGAGAAAATTAACTCTCGCGGGAGCGTGACGAGCGTTCAAGATAATACTTCATTAAGCTCTAATTCTTGACAAACTTTTCGCGTATACTATCCTGATCAGTAAAGGAAAATCTTGCGTCCCCTCTCTCAAAGTGATTTTTTTATAGGCAATTGTTAGGAAATCACGAGATGAAGCTTCACGGAAATATCAGCACAAATAATTAGAAATCTAATGAAAGATAGAATCAAACCAAGCGATGAAAACTTCAATTTTGTTGATGCCGAACATAACCTGCTAAAGTTTTGGAACGAAAAAAATATTTTCAAGAAAAGTCTTGAGAAAAATCCAAGCTCAGATCCATACATCTTTTATGACGGGCCCCCGTTCGCTACAGGACTTCCTCATCACGGACATCTAGTTGGTTCTATTCTCAAAGACGTAGTTCCAAGATATTGGACAATGAAAGGGAAGTTTGTACAACGACGATTTGGATGGGATTGTCACGGACTCCCGATCGAGCATGAAATTGACAAATCATTAGGAATGTCCTCCTTAGAAGCGGTAAAACAACTCGGTGTTAAAGGTTACAACGATGAGTGTCGAAAAATTGTTCAGCGCTATACAGCTCAATGGCAAAAAACAATTGAAAGAATAGGTAGATGGGTAGATTTTGATAACGACTATAAAACTATGGATCCCTGGTACATGGAGTCAGTATGGTGGGTTGTCAAACAACTTTGGGAACAAGGCCTTATTTATAAAGGAGAAAAAGTCGTCCCATTTTCTACGGAACTTGGGACAGTGCTTTCAAATTTCGAAGCAGGGTCTAATTACAAAAGTGTGCAAGATCCGGCTCTTACCGTCCTCTTTAAGTTAAAGTCAGAGGATAGATATGTTGCTGCTTGGACTACGACTCCCTGGACTCTTCCATCCAACCTGGCTCTATGTGTTGGAAGGGATATAGATTACGCAGAAGTCAAAGATTTAAGTTCGGGTAAATCTTTGATAGTTTCCGAACACTATGCTCAAGACTTACTAAAAGATAGTGAGAATTTTGAATCAATAAGCAAACTCAAAGGTTCAGATCTAGTAGGGAAAAAATATCTACCGATTTTTGATTTCTTTCAAGATCATGAAAAATTTGGAGGGTTCTCTATATTAGAAGACGATTACGTCACCCCAGAAAACGGGACAGGGATAGTTCATCAAGCACCCGCTTTTGGTGAAGACGATTACCGAATATTCCAGAAAGCAGGCATCGATGTTCCTCCGATATGTCCGATTGATATGTCAGGCAAGTTTACGTCGGCAGTCGAGGATTTTTCGGGGATCTATGTAAAGGACGCCGATAAAGAGATAACCAAAGCTATCCGAGATAAAGGTCTGCTTTTCAAGCAAGAAGTCGTTCAACACAACTACCCGTTTTGTCCTCGGAGTCACACTCCTATTATATATAGAACTATTGATAGCTGGTACGTAAAAGTAGAAGAGTTCAGGGAACAACTCCTGGAAGCTAACGCAGAGATAAATTGGGTGCCGGGACACCTAAAAAATGGTCGCATGGGAAAATGGTTAGAAGGAGCCGTTGACTGGGCAATCTCCAGAAATCGATATTGGGGAACCCCATTGCCGATTTGGATTAACGACGAGACCGAGAAACGAATTTGTGTAGGATCAATAGATGAATTGAAATCTTTGAGCGGAATCGAGCTGAACGATCTTCATAGAGAAAACGTTGATCCCGTAACATTTCGAGTTTCTGGAGAACCAGGCGTATATCGTAGGGTTGAAGAGGTGCTCGATTGTTGGTTTGAATCTGGGTCTATGCCTTACGCTCAACTGCATTATCCTTTCGAAAATGAAGAAACCTTTAATCGAGGATTCCCAGCTGAATTTATAGCGGAAGGATTAGATCAGACGCGAGGATGGTTTTATACCCTTATAGTCTTAGGTAATGCTCTTTTTCGAAAGAATCCCTTTAAAAATGTTGTCGTGAATGGGATTGTGATGGCTGAAGACGGTAAAAAAATGTCTAAAAGTCTGAGGAATTATTCTCCTCCCGAAGAGTTAATGGAGACATTCGGGGCCGACGCATTGAGGCTCTACCTCATCAACTCCGGACTCGTAAAAGGTGAAGAACAAAGGTTCTCCGATGAAGGTGTAAAGGATATGGTAAGGAGAGCTCTTCTTCCCTGGCTTAACGCATTTAAATTTCTATATACCTATGCAGAGATCGATAATTGGCGGCCGGAAGCTCATTTCTCTGCATCTACCAACATCATGGATCAGTGGATTCTGTCTAGACTAGAGTCGCTCAAAGAGTCTGTAGTCAATGAAATGGAGGGGTATAGACTTTACAACGTGATGCCCTCCCTTTTTGAGTTTATCGAGGACCTCACCAATTGGTACATTAGACTGAATCGAGCTAGATTTTGGACTGAAGGAACCTCTCAAGACAAGCTCTCAGCGTATCACACTTTATACGAAGCACTCGTTGAATTGAGTATCTCAATGGCCCCCTTTGCTCCTTTTCTATCAGAGGCCTTGTACCAGGAGCTTAAAGGTTTTTCATCCTTAGATTTGCCGGAATCAGTTCACCTTTGCTCTTACCCAGAGGGAAACAAAAAAAGGATAAAGCCTCTTTTAGAGTCAGCCGTTCAACGAATGCAGCATATTATTTTGCTGGGAAGACAAAAACGTAATCAAGAGAAATTAAAAACGAAATACCCAGTCTCAGAAGTTACCATCATCCATCCAGATGAGAAGCTGCTAAAAGAAATATCTAAACTCGAAAACTATCTGCAGCAAGAACTTAATGCGAGGGACATCAGCTACTCTAAAAATGAAGAGAATTTCATAAAACTTTATGCAAAGCCAAACTCCCGTATTCTGGGGAAAAGACTAGGGAAAGATTTCAAGGAATATAAAAAAGCGATCGAAGAGCTTACCTCTTCGGACATTAACAGGTTGCGAGAAGAAGAGAAGATAACGATTAAAAATGAGGACTTTGATTTAGAGGACATCCTTGTGTTTAGAGAAGCAAAACAAGGGAACAACACAGTATCTAACAAATTTATATCGATTGACATGGATTGCAATCTAGACAGCGAGCTTATAGCGCAGGGTCAAGCTAGAGAAGTGGTAAACCGAATTCAAAAATCTCGAAAAGACTTTGGACTTAAAGTAAACGACAGGATCAAACTTGCGATAAAGGCCGGCCCCGTTCTCGAATCAGTGATTAAAACCCATGAAAAATATATCAAAAGCGAAACTCTTACTACTCAACTAAACTTCACAGCAACCGAACAAAGGTTTTCTTTTGAGATAGACGAACATGAATTTTCTATATCTATCGAAACAGATTCATTATAGATTTGAATTCGGTTCAAGTTTTTTGTTTGGGTTAGATTAAGAACTTGATTACAATAATCAAACTTTCCAATAACCCATTAATAAAAGCTGGGCGCAATTCTGATATCATCAAATCTAAACTGAATCAGAAGAGATTCTCGTCAAAAGCATGCAGGAAAAACCTCATGATTATTAGCAAGAAAAAAACATTCAGAAATTACCATTTTTTCCTGTTCCTCTTACTCTGCAATCTCTTTCCGATGGGTGTTTTTGCGAGTAACTTATCAGAAATTTATGAATTGTCAGTTTCTAATGATCCTGAATTGGCGACCGCGCAAGCTCGATATCTCTCGAGAAAAGAAGTCGTCCCGCTTAGTCGTTCACAACTGCTTCCTCAAATAGGCGTCCGAGCACAGACCTCAGATAATCGCAGGGAATTCCCCTCCAACCCTGCAAGCACTGCTTCATATTTCAACGAGAATGGATGGTCCGGTTTCCTTAGCCAACCTATTTTCAAACTGGAATCATGGTATCAGTTGCAGCGCTCAAAAAATTTACGCTCTGAGGCTCAAGCAAAGTTCTCTTCGGAACAACAAGCTCTTATCGTTAGAGTCGCTGAAATATATTTCCGGATCCTAGAAAGAGAGGCAGCGCTATCTGCATCAGCAGCGAAAAGAGAAGCGGTAAAGCGTCAGCTCGAACAAGTTCAACAGCGATTTGATGTGGGACTTGTTGCTATCACTGACGTTTTAGAATCGAAAGCTGCCTTTGATAGCTCCACGGTGAGTGTTATCGAAGACGAAGGAGCGCAATCAAATAGCTTTGAACCACTGGTCAGGCTGACAGGGAGAGCCTTTGATTTTGTATATGGCCTATCCGATCAATTTCCTGTGAAATCACCAGACCCAAATAACGAAGAAGAATGGGTAGACGAAGCCCTTAAGAATAACTATACCGTTAAGGCAAACGAAGCCCTCGTTGATGCTGGGAAAAGGAGCCTTAAAGCAGCAAAGTCAAGACATCTACCAACGATCGATGCCCAGGTTTCTTACTCTCATAACGAATCTGGAGGAACATCTTTCCTAGGGCAAGAGGTCGATCAACAAACAGCAACGCTCAATCTCTCTATGCCTATCTTTCAGGGAGGCGCGGTGAGATCGGGAGTACGAACAGCGAAATATGATTTAGAAGCAGCCCGCAAGATTCTAGATTTAACAAAAAGGCAAGTCGTGGAAAATACTCGCAGTTTGTTTAGATTAGTTAATACCGATGTCGCTAGAGTGTCCGCAGGGAAGCGCGGGATCGAATCAAGCGAGAGCGCTCTGGAAGCAACCTTGACAGGATACGAGGTCGGCACCCGTAATATCGTGGACGTGCTCAACGCACAAAGAAGTTTATTTCTTTCCCAGTTTCAATATGCGAGCGCAAGATACCGATATGTTCTCAACACCTTAAGACTTAAACAAACGGTTGGAGTTTTGGCGCCAGAGGACATCTATAATTTGAATAAATTTTTAGACACGACCCAAACGATAACTAGAACAACCAAGCTAACCCGTTAGAGCTTATGTTAAAAAATAAACTGTTCATTGGGATAACCGTTTTAATATGCAGCGCGGGATTATTTGCGACAGGAGTAAATTGGGAAGACGATAATAAAAAAGAGAGTTTTTCTTCTATCAGCTTAATCAAAGATGAAAAAAAATCTTCAGGTCTCGTCGAGCTGCCGTTTACGAATGACGAAAAGAACAACACTGCTATATTCGAAAAAGCCAGTCCCAGTGTAGTTTTCGTTACAAATACTAAATTGAGAAGGCAACGATTTTCTCTGAATGTCTCGGAGATACCACAAGGCACAGGTACAGGTTTCATATGGGACCGATCAGGAATAATAGTTACAAACTTTCATGTCGTCTATCGAGCAAACAAAATCACGATAACCACCCATTCCAACCGGAGTTATGAAGCCAAGATAATAGGAGCGGCACCAGAGAAAGATATAGCTCTCCTAAAGATTGATGCCATTGAGGAGCTCCTTGAACCTCTCCCGCTAGGGGATTCTTCCGCCCTCGCCGTTGGAAGGAAAGTGTTAGCAATTGGGAACCCCTTTGGTTTGGATTCCACGCTAACCGTTGGCGTAGTCTCAGCCCTTGGGAGAGAGATAAAATCCTTAAATCAAAGAACTATTCGAGACGTAATCCAGACAGATGCGGCGATTAATCCAGGCAACTCAGGAGGCCCTCTTTTAAATTCGAGTGGTCAAATAATCGGCGTAAATACAGCTATCCGATCGCCCTCTGGCGCCAGCGCAGGTATTGGCTTCGCTATCCCGATAAACACATTAAAAAATATCGTGCCTCAGCTAATTGAACATGGGAAGGTAGTGAGACCAGTAATGGGCGTAGAATTATTATCAGATTACTGGACAAAGCGACTCGGCGCGCGCGGGGTAGCAATTTTTTCGGTTATCGAAGGGCTTCCCGCTGAAAGAGCTGGCATGGTAGGAGTTCGCTATGACAAGCAAGGTAAAATTCACTTAGGCGATGTTCTTATAGATATCAACGGAGCATTGGTCTCAGATGAGGATACGCTTCTCGAGCAATTAGAAAAATTTGAACCCGGGGATAAGATTGAAGTAACCACAACCCGGAACGAGAAAATAAAGAGATATCAATTAACTCTTGACGCCCCAAATCCGGGGAATTAACACTGAGAAAAAAAGCCCTAATTTTGAAGGATTACACAGCGAGTATAAAAAGCTAGAATACTATTTTTCGTCGGACTAACTCTATGGATTGGCAATTAGTAGATTTAATTAATGATTTCGATCCAGGCGTTCATAATTCAAAACAGTATGAAGACTCCTGGCACATTCCTGTGTCAGGAAACCAGATATTGACAACAAGGGAAAATCCAGCCTTACGTCCCCTAACCATGCAAGAGTGGCAATGGTCAGGCATTTCGTCTTACAAAACACATTTTTTGGGGATGGTTCGAGATAATACTCCTTTATTTGCAGAAGAGATCGCAGAGGATCTTCTCGAACCTGAAGGCTATAAGTTGAACACTCTGTGGAATTTTTTGACAGGAACAGAGCTTCCGATTTTCTATCTAGTGGGCAGGGCAAAACAGGTAGTAGAGTGGAGCAGGCAGCATGTATTTTGCGGCGCATGTGGATCAAAAACTTTGGAATCCAAAACAGATCGCTCAAAAAAATGTCCGCATTGCAACATCCCCTTCTATCCAAGAATATCGCCATCGATAATCGTTTTAGTAACTAAAGGCGAGGAATTGTTGCTCGCCAAAAACGTAAATGCGCAAGGAAATTTTTATAGCACCTTAGCTGGGTTTGTTGAGCCTGGTGAGTCCATCGAAGAGACAGTGCACAGAGAAGTTTTTGAAGAGGTGGGTATAAAAATTAAAAATTTAAGGTATTTTTCGAGCCAGTCATGGCCTTTCCCTAACTCTTTGATGTTAGGATTTCACGCCGAATACTTGGATGGAAAAATAAAAATCCAAGAAGAAGAAATCGCTGATGCAAGGTGGTTTCACTATAAGGACATGCCTAACAAACCAGCGATGATGTCAATATCGGGCTGGCTCATCGATGACTACTTAAAAAAGCTAGAGAGTTAATGGGGAAATTTTTTTTTGGTTTAATACTTCTTTGTTTTATCAAACCTTCCCACGGAGATAATTCTCTCAATATCGCTGTCGCATCAAACTTCAATTCTACTTTTGAGAAAATCTCTTTCCAGTACGAAAAAAAAGAAAAAATAAAAATCAATATTATCTCGGGTTCCAGCGGCATCCTTTTCGCCCAGATCGTCAATGGCGCTCCCTATGACATTTTTTTTTCAGCTGATAGAGATCGTCCCAAAATGCTAGACTCGAAAGGTCGGTCCCGAGCCAGGGGAGTATATGCATATGGTCGCATTGTCCTTTGGGAAAGGGTTGCACCCGTGCAAGAACAATCTCTATCTCAAAGCAATAGAAAACTTGCTCTCGCGCGACCTGAATTTGCTCCCTACGGTAAAGCTGCCTTAGAGATCCTAGAGAATTTTAACCATGATCTATCTAATTTAGCTTACGGGGTGAATGTAAATCAGGTATTCGCTTATATCGAAACTGGAAGTATAAACGCGGGTTTCATATCTCTTAGCCAGGCATTGAACAAAAATATTTCTCCGATCAATTACTTGGTAATCTCTGAATCATTGCATTCAAAAATTGAACAGCAGTTTGTTATTACTTCGAATGCGAAAGACTGGTCAGAAGAATTTATCGATTGGGTTTTAAGCCCAGCAGCTCAAGAAATCATTATTAACTCCGGATACAGGGGAATCAGGCTAGATGACTGAAAATGATTTAGCTTCATTATTTCTAACTCTTAAACTGGCTTCGGTTACGTCTCTCTGTCTAGCTCTAATTGGGACTCCACTCGCATGGTGGTTATCCCAAACTAAATCTTTTTGGAAGAACATTGTTCAACCTCTTGTCGCACTCCCAATTGTTCTTCCGCCAACAGTAATAGGTTTTTATCTGCTGATCGCTTTCTCTCCTCAGAGTTTCTTCGGGGCCGCATGGCTTAATACAACCGGAGTTCCTCTCGCGTTCTCATTTTCGGGGCTGGTAGTTGGCTCAATAATCTACTCCCTTCCCTTTTATGTTCAACCAGTACAAGTCTCTTTTCAGTCAATTCAGAGAGAGTTAATCGAGACCGCAACAAGCCTTGGCTCAGGAAAACTTGACAGGTTTTTCACGCTCATAATGCCTTTATCAAAAAAGGGTTTCCTAATTGGTTTTTGTTTATCCTTTGCTCACACAATCGGGGAGTTTGGAATAGTTTTGATGATCGGAGGTAACATACCAGAAGAAACGAGGGTAATTTCTATCGCTATTTTTGATCAGGTAGAAACTCTAAATTACGAAAGAGCACATTTTTTATCAGGATCCTTGTTAATGTTCTCTTTTCTTATCTTGGCTCTTCTTTACCGAACAGACAGGGTTTGGAATGATAAAAAGTTCACTTAACTAATGACCATCCAAATTAATGCGAAATTTAAGCGATCGCGGGAATTCGGTATCAATGTTGACCTCGATCTCGAAGGGAATAAAATTATGGCTCTCTTTGGAAAATCGGGGTCTGGGAAGTCAAGCATTCTAAGGTATGTAGCCGGTTTTGAAAATTTTCCAAACAACTTTCTCAAGGTCAACG
>CAJWLI010000003.1 GCA_913043075.1 uncultured Gammaproteobacteria bacterium | reverse complement strand
TTTTTTTCGAATTGATGGTGGAATAGCATTCGCGATTTCCGCTAAATCTTTAATCCCAGTTGTTGTTGATTCGGACCCTGGAAGCACACTATAACCGCTCGTTGTCCTGAATTTTTGATCCGAGAAGACAATTCTTTCTCTTCGCCCGTTCCTGTTTATCAGAACGTAGCCTTCACTTATTGATATGATCTTTCCCTTACTGAAGATGTTGTCTCCAACAAGAAACAGCTTCCCTTTTTTTTGGTTTTCTCCGATTATTGCTGTTGATTCTCGAGGATCTTCAGCAATAAATATTCCCTGTAATTCTAGATTTAAACTTGTTTCAGGCGAGTTAACCTGGTTCAGTATCTGGCTTGATTTTACAGTTTCTCCGAAAAGCTCGATAGAGGAGGCCAGTTTTTTGCTTTTCAAAACTGTTAGTTCTCGAGTTTCTTCTTCAAGTTTGAGCGCGTTGGGGAGGTTAGCTGTTTCAAAAATCAGCAATACTGTATTTGTTAACGATAAACTAACGAACACCGTTGCAGCAGCCCAAACTGCGATCAAGATATAGGCTTTTTTAATCCTAAGTAAGTATGGGAAAGCGTTCATCTTATCAGTTTCTCTTGCTCTTAGCCGTTTAAGATACCACAGAAGGAGGGATAGCAGATCAAAGTATTTTCTCTTCCATTGTGATCGCTGGATCTTTTTGGTTTACAGTCCCCGAACCAGGGAATGGGATCTTTGCAATTTCAAAAAACAGGTGATTGATTTCTGCCTTGGCCCAGCCTAATTGGTTCAAAGACAAAATTATAATTTCTTCTGACTTGGAATACATATAGAGTTTCACTTCTTTATTTTCCATCTTGGCTATGCCTTGCAGCATTGGTAGCTGAGTTCTCATTCGTTCTAAAGGTGTTTCTATTTCTATAACTCCCCCGGGCCATAGCAATCTTCCATTCATCTTGTTGAGCCAATTATTAGACACGTAAATTTCTGGGGCGGTGACGGTAAAACTCTCAGATAGTTTGAGCCCGTAAGGCCTTGTTGTTGTATTAATAAAGGAAGAATTAATCTCTAGATCTAGATTATTCAATTTTACAGCGTCTCCTGATACGGAAAGATCAGATTTTCCCTTAAGACCGGACGCATCAAGCGAAAGCTCTAGATTGAGCCTGCCCAAAATTAGCGGTAACAAGGCCGTGTTCCAAGAGACACTCGTTACTGGAAACTCCTGGTATTGAGTTTCTAGACTTCCCTTCCATATTGTCCCCGAGATTTTTCCTATCTGAAGACCTTTTAAGTTCTGAGCCACTCCATCTATTTGCCCAAAAAATAAAGAGGCGGGGAGGTTAATAATAATGCTGGTGAGAAAAGTTAGCGTGCCAACGAGAAGCAATATACCGGTTCTTGCTACCATTTGATTCTATGTATTCCGTCGCTGTCAATTTTGAACCAATCCTCATCTTCATTGGAATTCTCATTCCAACCACCCGTGGAGCACCGAACTTCAAGTTGGAAGTAGGTGAATGCATCTCTGGCGCATTGGAGATCTGTTTCCCATTTGGTTTTGTTAGGAGAAAAAAAGATCGAGGTGAAACCTGGTTCTATTGCATTTTCTAAAATTCTGCACTCTAACTCCCGTTCGGCGTTGCAAAGTTGTAACACTGCAGTCGAGCCAATCTGGCTTGTGCTGCTTACCCCCCAAAATGCGCCCAACCAAGCATTTATTTCGTTAATCTTTAGATTTTTTATATAAATTTCTATATCCGGGAAATTCACGATTTGAATATCTTCTTAAGAATTAACTCATAAATATTCGATAAATCTTCTATCTCTTTTACAGGAATTGCCTCGTTGACTTTGTGGATCGTTCGGTTTGTCGGTCCGAGCTCTACTACTTCGATTCCCATTGGCGCAATAAAGCGGCCATCCGACGTCCCGCCCGAGGTAGAAAGTATGGTCTCAAGCCCGGTAAAATTCTTGATTGCCTCTTGAACCACAGGGATTAGAGTTCCTCCCTTGGTGATAAAAGGATTGCCCGATAATTTCCAATCAATGTGGAACTCTTCGCAATTCCTTCTAATTAAATCCTCGGTTCTCGCTATGATTTCTTTCTCGCTTAGTTCGGGAGAGAACCGAAAATTGAAATCGATTACAGCTTCACCAGGGATTACGTTATTGACTCCGGTGCCACCGGATATATTGGATACCTGGAAACTTGTTGCGGGGAAAAATTCGTTTCCGGAATCCCATTTTTCAGTGCACAAAGCTGTTAAAACGTTAGAGCATTCGTGAATTGGGTTTCTCGCGAGATCCGGGTATGCCACATGCCCCTGGATACCTTTCACTAAAAGCTTGCCGCTTAGGGAACCCCGTCGTCCGACCCGGATTGTGTCTCCTAATTTCTGGGAACTTGAGGGTTCTCCTATCAAACAGAAATCAATTTTTGTCCCATCAGCCATTATCGTTTTTATCGCCTTCGCTGTCCCATCTACCGCCTGATCCTCTTCATCTGACGTTAAAAGAAATGCAATAGTCCCTGGATACTCTTTTTCTGTCTCTAAGAATCTCCCGGTAGCGGTAATCATAGCGGCGAGCGATCCCTTCATATCAGCTGCCCCCCTGCCATGGAGTATATTGTCGTGAACTGTTCCTTCGAAGGGATCAAATTCCCAGGATTCTAAAGGTCCTGCTGGGACTACGTCAGTATGGCCTGCAAAGCAAAACGTTCGGCCTTTTTTTCCTCCTGTTCTTGTTGCCCAAAGGTTTTTAACTGGTCCAAAGGGAAGGTCTTTTACTTCAAAGCCCTGTTCAATCAAATTCTTTTTTATAATTTCCTGACAGTTGCTGTCGTTTGGAGAAATCGATCGCTCTTTGATAAGTATTTTAGCAAGATCAAGCGTGTTCATAGTCGGAGCTCTAATTATTGTCGTGCAACAGCGGGTTCAAAGAAATGGCATTTCTGTTAGTACGACATTCAAGTACTCCCGAAAGAGAATTTCTAATGAACAACATATCCGATTGTCCTGAGAGCTCTCTTGCCTTTACTTCTTTTATAGTCTCTCTATTTTCATCTAATACTCTAACTAAAGTTCCTGGGGTGATGTATAAGCCTGCCTCGATAGTGCATCGGTCACCCAAGGGAATTCCAGTCCCTGCATTGGCGGAAATAAGACAGTCTTTACCAATCGTGATTAAAACATTTCCGCCCCCTGAAAGCGTTCCCGCTGTGCTCGCGCTTCCTCCGAGGTCTGTCCCCGATCCGACCACGACCCCTTGAGAAATTCGTCCCTCGACCATGTTGGGACCGGTAGTTCCTGCATTGAAATTAACAAAACCCTCGTGCATCACCGTCGTGCCTTCTCCAAGAAACGCCCCCAATCTGATTCGGGCGGAATGGGCTATTCGCACCCCGCTAGGGATAACATAGTTGGTCATTCTAGGAAATTTGTCTAAAGAAAAAATCTCTACGTGTTTACCTTTAAGTCGGTTTTCCATGATCACTTCCTCAAGTTCGCTCGGGTCAACTGCTCCATCACTTGTCCAGGCGACAGTTGGAAGGCATGTGAAAATATTCTCTAGATTAATGCCATTTGGCTTAGCTAAGCGAGTCGAAAGCAAGTGGAGTTTTAGGTAGGCTTCAGGAGTTGACTTAACCGCACTATCAGTCTCTATGACTGAAATTACCTTTGGCATAGAGGACGAGGCTAACTTTTCTAACAGTTTTTTTTGTTCGGAATCTTTGATCTCGCGCGCGCATTCCGATATTTCTTTCGTCGATAACGCAAGATCTCGGTTTCCATCGGTGTAGCTAGTATTTTTTTTAACTATATCAACGATTTCTCGCTCTGGTGATAATATAGGAACCGGGAAGAAGGTTTCTAACCACTCACCTTTCTTGTTTTTAGTGCCCAAGCCGAACCCAAGTGCAAACATGTCATTGCTCACTTAAAAAAAGTTGAATCATTATACGTTGATGCGGCTTGTATCACTAAATTAGTTTTATTGATTATTCATGAATTGTCTAATTCGAATCGCTGCCTCTTCGCATTCTTCCAGAGAATTCACTAGTGCTAGTCTGACCCGATTTTTGCCTGGATTCCCCTCGGGGGTATTTCTGGATAAGAAACTGCCGGGAAGAGCTTTTGTGTTGGTCTGTTCGAAAAGATCTAGGCTAAATTGTGTGTCAGAGCCGGGTGTCTTAGGCCACAAAAAGAACCCGCATTCGGGTGCAGGAACGGACAGCACTGTTTCGAGAGCCTTTTTAATTGCGGATACCTTTTTCCGGTATAAGCTTCGGTTTTGTATTACGTGATCTTCATCCGCCCAGGCTAATTCGCTTACAAATTGGTGGTGCAACGGCATCGCTGATCCATGGTAAGTCCTGTATAGAAGGAATTTTTCGATTATTTCTGCATCTCCAGCTACGAAGCCGGATCTAAGTCCCGGGAGGTTGGATCGTTTGGATAGGGAGTTGAAGACCAAGCAGTTTTTAAAGGTGCTCCTGTTTAACCTATCACAGGCTTGAAGTAATCCCGGCGGTGGCGATGACTCTGTGTGATAAATTTCTGAGTAACATTCATCGGATACGATAACAAAATTGTGCTCATCAGAAAGTTGGATAAGTTGTTTCATAGTTTCCATGGGAATAACCGCTCCACTAGGATTCCCGGGCGTGCAAATATAAAGAAGTTTGCACTTTGCCCAAGTCGATTGATCCACTTTTTCGAAATTAGGCTGGAAATTAGTGTCTTCAAAACAATTAATGAAGTGGGGTTTGCTCCCCGCGAGTATCCCCGCTCCTTCGTATATTTGATAAAACGGATTCGGCATTAGTACTAGACCAGGCGACTTATTTGATATTACGCATTGAGCTATCGCAAAAAGCGCTTCTCTTGTACCGTTAACTGGCAGTATTTGTCTTTCTGAATCTACCGGCGTTTTTAGGTCGTATCGTTTTCCTAAAAATTGGGCCACGCTATCCCTTAGGCTCTTTGAGCCTCGTGTAGCTGGATATGAACCCAGAGCTGCTGATAGCTTTCTTGAGTCCTGAAAAAATTTTAAAACAAAATCCGGAGGGGTATGCTTAGGTTCGCCAATCGTTAAGGCTATTGCCTTATCCTTTGACTTTGTTGGGGTGCTGTTAAGAAGGTCAGCTAGTTTTTGAAAAGGATAGGCTTGCAATCTCTCAAGTTCGTCGTTCATTTTTCATTCATCAGCTTTTGTGCGTGATTATCTAGGGATTCTTGAAGAGCTAATCTTAACTCATGGGCTTTCGGTTGATCTATTGTGAAATTAATCGAATTAGATGTGACATAAAAGATATCTTCAACTTTTTCTCCGAGCGTAGTTATCCGGGCAGATATGATATCTATCTCAAACTGGTTAAACGAGTCTCCGATGACCGCAAGGATCCCGGGTCTATCTGCGGTGGTAACCTCAATCACCCATATGTCCTGTTCTTCACTTTTCTTGTTTATATTGATACTGGTTTTACTCACGAACTGTTCAAGGGATGCAGTTCTTAATGGCAAATATCTAGACTTCTTTCCTTTTTTCGCTATTGAATCTTCAATGCGAGATCTTATTTGCTCGATTCTTGTTGTATTTTCTTCTACTGACAGACCGGTTTTTTCAAGCACGGCAAAAGTGTTGAATGTTTTTTTATTATCTTTTGAGGTTGCGATTCTCGCATCAACAACATTAAGTTGGAGTCCATCAATGGCTAAAATAATTGAAGTGAATAAGTCTTCTCGGTTTTTTGTGTGAACAAATATCTGAGTGTAACCAGAGTCGCTGGCTCTAGATTTATCATTACGAACTAATACAATCGGCTTTTCCGAATTAGGTTCTTGCAATATAGCTCTTGTGTGCCAGGTTATGTCGATAACTCTTTCTTTTAGGAAGTATTCGTCATCGACTCGTGACCAGACTCTCTCGATTTCTTTAAAATTGAAGCCATCTTTCTCTAGAGATTCCATAGCATTTTGTCGAACATCTTCGAGATATTCGTTTTTGTCAATCACCATTTCTAAACCTTTTCTGAGGGTCTTTTTTGTTTCAGAGTACAATTGGTTCATTAATGATGCGCGCCATCCATTCCAAAGATTTGAGTTTGTTGCGTTCATGTCAGCAACGGTTAGGGCGTAGAGATAGTCTAATCTGGTTTGATCACCAACAAATTTGGCAAAGTTATGAATAATATTTGGATCTTGTATGTCTTCGCGTTGCGCCGTAGTTGACATTACCAAATGATTTTCTACCAACCAACAGACTAAATTTGTATCCCAAAGGGGAAGCCGATGGTTTAGACAAAATTTCTTTGCTATCGCTGAACCAATTTTTGAGTGGTCGCCTTTCAACCCCTTTCCCAAGTCGTGATAAAACCCGGCGATGTATAATAGTTCCACTCTCGGAAGTCGAGAATGAATATGAGCGGCTATTGGAAATTTTTGTTCGTTGTTTTTGTACCGAAATCTCCTCATGTTCCGAACTACTTGAAGAGTGTGCGCATCAACCGTGTAACTGTGAAACAGATCAAATTGCATGTGTCCGATTACCCTTTGAAATTCTGGCAGATATGCGCCTAATATGCCCCAGCGGCCCATTCGCCTTAACTGGGTAAACAAATGATTCGGCGCACCTAGGATTTTCAAAAAAGCAGCATTATTTTTTGGATCTATCCTAAAATCCTCGTTAATCACGTGAATATTTTTTTGCGCGAGTCGTATGGTCGAGGAGCTAAAACCTTTTATGCGGTTGTCCGTGGCTGCCCAAAGAAACATTTCAAACAAAGCACCAGGCGTGTCCTGAAAAGCTGTTGGAGAAGATAGTTCGATCAGATCATTTACTAAGTTAAAATTCCTATCTAGTTGAACTGCTTTCTTGTTTTTGTTGTGTTCCCATATTTCTTCTTCAAAATATTTCATTAGGGTTTCGTTGACCGTATTTACGGTCGAAGCACAAATATAATAGTTCTGCATGAATTGCTCTACTGCGAGCTGATCTTTATCTTGGTAGCCCATTTGTTTTGCCAGGGATTGTTGGTGAGAAAAAAGAAGCCGGTTTTCGTCTCTTCCCGTCAAAATGTGCAATCCAAACCTGATCTTCCACAAGAACGTTCTTGCCTCAACAAGACGGTCATGCTCATAACGACTTATGATTTGCTTTGCTGCTAGTTCCTTGAAATCTAGTGTTGCGAACGTGCGGGCTGCTACCCACTGCAGGGTCTGGATGTCTCGCAAGCCTCCAGCAGATGTTTTTACGTTTGGTTCAAGTGAATATTCGGTGTAGTCGGATTTTTCGTGCCTAATCTTTTGCTCGTTAGCTTTCGCTATATAGAATTTCTTTTTATCCCAAAGCTTTTTGGGGTGAAGTAAAGCATTAAGCTTTTCTAGCAAAACTAGCTTCCCCCGAATAATTCTAGCCTCTGTCATCGAAGTTAAGCTTGTTACGTCAGACAAAGCCTCTCTCTTGCAGTCTCTTAATGATCTGACGCTATGTCCTACGTTCAGCCCCACATCCCAGAGAAGAGTCACAAAGCTTTGAATATTATCCCTGTTCAGATAAACATCATCTCTTTCTAAAAGAATAAGGATATCGATGTCTGAATGAGGTAGTAATTCTTTTCTGCCAAATCCACCAACGGCAAGCAGGGCGATCCTGGATTTACGCCAACTTTTATCATTTTCGATCCACTTGAATTCATCCCAAGCGAAACCAAGCACTTCATAGATAAAATTCGAGTATTCGTGAATTATTGTGGCGACGTCGGCGTTCTCGTAGAACGCAACGCTAAGCTTATTTTTGGCGGTCCGTATAGCTTCTTTAAGCGGAAAAACTCTGCTTACAGGATTTTCGAGGTTAACTTTTAGTTGCGCCAAAGTTTCCTCAAACATTTTTCAATTGCACCTTTCGATAGTGTCGTCTTTTCTCCAGGTCAAAATTTCATAGCCAGTTTCGGTCACCAATATCGTGTGTTCCCATTGCGCAGTTAGCTTGTGGTCTTTTGTTACAACCGTCCAATTATCTGGTAAAAGTTTTACGTTTGGTTTGCCGGCGTTCACCATCGGCTCGATCGTAAAGACCATTCCAGGACGAAGTTCAGGTCCTGTTCCCTCTTTCCCATAATGCAATATCTGAGGTTCGTCGTGAAACACCTTTCCGATACCATGCCCGCAGTATTCTCGCACTACAGAAAATCTATTTCGCTCCACGTACTTTTGAATCACGGCACCAATATCGCCAACGTACCCTCCCGGCCGGACTGCTTTAATACCGAGATAAAGTGATTCTTGACAAACTTCTGTCAAGCGGGTCGCCAGTTTGCTCGTATTTCCTACCAGAAAGGTCTTGCTGGTGTCTCCATGGAATTCGTTTTTCTTTAAAGTGATGTCAATGTTTATTATGTCGCCATCTTTAAGGATTTTTTTCTCGTTTGGAATGCCGTGGCAAACAACATGGTTTACAGATGTACATATTGATTTAGGGAAACCACGATAATTCAGTGGAGCGGGAATAGCATTTTGTATTTCAATTGTGTAATCGTGACAAATTTGATTAAGTTTTTCTGTGCTTACTCCAGGCTTTACAAACTCTTCTACCATTTCTAATTGTTCAGCGGCTAGTCTTCCAACAAGCCTCATTTTATCAATGTCTTCTGAAGACTTTATCTCAATCGTCATAAAAGTTGCTTACTCTAAATCCCTAATTTTAGCAGAGATTCCCTATTTATGATGAGAATTCGATGGGGACTCTGTGCAGTTACCGTCTATTATTTTTTATACCCCAGGTAATTTTCTTAAAAAAGACTTTTATTCAGCAAATTAATGGGAATTGTGGTATAAAACTCGGCTCAGCTGCTTTGGCTGAAAAATTCTCACAGAAGTCGTCACATGGTTCGGGTGCCGTCCTTTCGAAACGGTTGGACTATGGGGCTTTTGGAGGCTTAACCCAAAATAAGAAACGGAGATGCTATGACTAGTGTATCTATGAAGGAATTATTAGAGGCCGGTGTTCATTTTGGTCACCAAAAAAGATATTGGAACCCAAAGATGTCTAAATTCATTTTTGGTGTAAGGAATAACATCCATATCATCAACCTTGAAGAAACCCTCCCAGCCCTAAACGCGGCGGCAGAGTTTGTTAACGATCTTGTGCAAAAGAATAACAAGGTCTTGTTTGTAGGCACGAAGCGAAGTGCAGGCAAAGTAATAAAAGAGGAAGCAGAGCGTTGCGGAATGCCTTATGTCGACAAACGATGGTTGGGCGGAATGTTAACCAATTACAAAACGATAAGACAATCTATCCGGCGATTGAGAGATTTAGAAATGCTATCTACTGATGGCACATTCGAGAAACTTACGAAGAAAGAGGCGTTATCGCTTCAGAGAGATTTGGATAAGCTTGAAGCTAGCTTAGGGGGAATTAAAAATATGGGAGGCCTCCCCGACGCAATTTTTGTTGTTGATGTTGATTACGAAAATATTGCTATTACAGAGGCAAGGAAGTTGGGGATCCCCGTTATTGGGATCGTCGACACAAACAGTTCTCCCGATGGAATTGATTACGTCATCCCGGGTAATGATGACGCTATTCGTTCAATAAAACTTTTTGTTTCCTCATTAGCGGACGCCGCAATCTCTGGTAAAGAAAAACGTGATGGGGTGATGCGTCCAGACGATTTTATTGAAATCGAGGAGTCCTCAGCAGTTGAACAAACTAACAACGAAGATCAAGTTTCTGAAGAAAGCGAGATTGAGGAAGCAGCGGCCGAGGCAGATTTAGGAGAATCAAGCTCGACAGAGGCAAGCTCGACAGAGGCAGATTCTTAATCACTAAAGAAAGGACATGAGTTATGACAGGAATTTCGGCTTCGGCGGTAAAAGAATTACGTGAAAGAACTGGTCTTGGAATGATGGATTGTAAAAATGCTCTAGTTCAATCTTCAGGTGATATGGATCTAGCGATAGAGACGCTTCGAAAATCAAGCGGGATGAAAGCAGCAAAAAAAGCTGGTCGAATAGCTGCGGATGGTATTATCAGCAGCAGAGTAGGAAACGGTATTGGGGTTATAGTGGAGGTCAATTGCGAAACGGACTTTGCTGCAAAGAATCAAGATTTTTTGGCTTTCGCCGATAGTGTTACCCAAAGAGTTTTTGAGGGAAGGATTAGCAATATCGAGTCTATTGATTTTGAGGATGTAAGGGAAAAGCTGGTTCAAAAAATCGGTGAGAATATTACGATCAGAAGATCGGAAATTATAGAAGATGCTGATGCTAGTATTTCAAATTATATACACGGGAATAAAAAAATAGGCGTTCTTCTTGCAGTTTCAGGAGGAGATTACGCCCTTGCTCAAGATATCGCGATGCACATAGCAGCTATGAATCCTTTGGTAGTGTCCCCCGAGCAGGTTTCATCGGAGCTTGTAGAGAAAGAGCGAGAAATATATAGGGCTCAAGCGGAAGAATCCGGAAAGCCTCAAGAAATAGTTGAAAAAATGGTTGATGGAAGAGTTCGAAAATATTTGGCGGAAATTAGTCTCACAGAGCAACCTTTCGTGAAAGATAGCGAGAAGAAAGTTGGTGACCTTTGTTCGTCTTCCGGTGCAAAAATCATTCGGTTTGTTCGTTATGAAGTTGGGGAGGGGATTGACAAAGATGAAGACGACTTCGCAGCGGAAGTTCAAAGACAATTAGGCGACTAAACAAACTAAGGTCGAAAGATGCGCCCCAAGAAACCTACACCCAAATACGGAAGAATTCTCTTAAAACTATCGGGCGAAGCCCTTGGAGCCGGTGGGCTCGGTATTGACCCCAGCGTTTTAGATCGAACAGCCCTCGAGATTGGTCAGCTGGTTGGGATCGGCGTAGAAGTTGGCATGGTTATAGGAGGAGGGAATCTCTTTAGGGGAGCAACCTTGCATGCTGCCGGCCTTGATAGGGTCACTGGAGATCATATGGGCATGCTAGCCACTGTAATGAATGCTTTAGCAATGAGAGATGCTCTGGAAAGGGCAAATATTCAGACAAACGTAATGTCGGCAATCCCTATGAGTGGTGTTGTAGAGCACTATGACAGGAGAATGGCGATACGCCATTTAGAGGCGGGGAATGTTGTTATTTTCTCAGCTGGAACAGGAAACCCTTTTTTTACTACCGATTCTGCAGCTTGCGTCAGGGGTATAGAGATAGATGCTGAAATGGTGCTTAAAGCGACTCGTGTTGATGGCGTATATTCCGCTGATCCTCTAAAAGATCCGACAGCAGTAAAATATGAAGCTTTATCATATGATGAAGTCTTGGAGAAGCAATTGGGAGTGATGGACCTTACCGCGATATGCCTTGCGAGAGATCATCAGATGCCACTTAGGGTCTTTGCCATGCAAGAAAGTGGGGCATTGAGAAATGCGGTAATTTTAGGTGAAGGGGGAACTCTTGTGTCCCAAATCTCAGAGGTTAATAAAAAATTTGAATGATTAAAGAAGTTATAGATGACGCTGAAAAGCGAATGGAAAAGTCACTTAATTCACTTGAAGTTGCGTTTGCGAAAATTCGGACAGGGCGAGCGCATCCAAGCCTACTAGACGGTGTCATTATTTCATATTTCGGTGTAGATACGCCTATAAATCAACTTGCTAATATTTCAGTTGAGGAAACCAGGAGCTTGATTATCTCGCCCTGGGAAAAACAATTAATTCCTGAGATAGAAAAAGCTATCCTAAAGTCTGATCTAGGACTCAATCCGAGCAGCTCTTCAGACTCTATTCGTCTTCCTATGCCTCCCCTTACAGAAGAAAACAGACGGGATTTAGCTCGCATTGCTAAATCAGAAGCTGAGAATGCTCGGATAGCAGTTCGCAACATTCGACGAGATGCAAACGGAGACTTAAAAGACTTTCTGAAAGAGAAAGAAATTACTGAGGATGAGCAACGTCGTGGGGAAGAGGCTATTCAGAAACTCACAGATGCAATGATTAAAAAGGTAGAGGTCGCGTTAACAGCCAAAGAAGCTGATCTAATGGAATTTTGAGAAATTACTCGGAACTCCAGGCTAGGATCGTAACTGGTTTCGTTAGTGCATTAGTCGCAGTCTGTTGTTTATTTTTCTTGTCAGACGAATTTTTCTACGCCTTCATTTGTGCTGTCTTTGGCATTTGCGCCTGGGAGTGGGGAAACCTTGCTGGAATTTCATCTTTCCGGGCGCTCCTATATACAGTCTCTCTGGCGGGTTTGGTTGCACTATCTGTACTCTTAAAAATCTCTCCTGTATGGATAATTTCTATAGGACTCGTTTGGTGGGGAATCGCTCTATTTCTAGTAATGGTCTACCCCAAATTTTGCAGATTTTGGTCCGCACCTCTAACTCTATTGATCATTGGAATAATTGTATTGCTTCCAAGTTTTTTCGCGTTTATTGGGTTGAAAAGTCACCAAAATGCCGATACGTTAATCCTCATTCTTCTCGTTTTTATTTGGGGCGCAGATATTGGTGCATTTTTTATTGGGAAAGCCATAGGGGGCGCCAAGCTTTGTGCGCGTGTCAGTCCCGGGAAAACTTGGTCGGGCGTTATTGGGGGCGCTCTTATAGTTTCTCTCTTAAGCGTGCTCTTATTTCAGATGTTCGACGAGATTCGGTTGCTGGGTTGGCATTTTTCTTTTTTTTTCTGTTTGGCCCTTTTTGTTTCCATAATTTCCGTTATTGGAGATCTGACTCTTAGCATGTTTAAGCGTGCTAGGGGTATCAAAGATTCAGGAAGCCTGCTCCCAGGGCACGGAGGTTTTCTTGATCGAGTTGATAGCTTATTATCTGCTAGTCCGGTTTTTTCAGTGGTTGTCGCATTGAGCAAACTTTATGTCTTACCTTTTTGAGTTTTGTTTTTGGGATTCACCCAGTGAGTGAGTTTATTCAATTCGTATTTGCTCTTATCGTAACTTTTTCAATCATTGTTACCGTGCATGAACTTGGCCATTACATGGCAGCTCGTTTCTTCGGGGTGCATGTTTTAAGATTTAGCCTCGGCTTCGGAGCACCTTTTTATAGCAAGTCGCTCCGAAAGGCTAAGCCTCCGATGCCCTCGACACACAATGAACCCGAGTTTCCCCCAACAGAATTTGTTTTATCCGCAATTCCATTGGGTGGTTACGTCAAATTTCTTGACGACCGAGAACAGAAGGTGCCCTCTGAATTTTCGAGTGCCTGTTTTAACCACAAAGGACCTTGGCAGCGAATCGCAATCGCAGCGGCAGGGCCTATCGCCAATTTTCTTTTAGCTATTATCTGCTATTGGTCGATCTTCATTGCAGGGGAGGGCGTGGGTTACTCGCCTGTTTTGGGTGGGATCGATTCAGAATCTATCGCGGCAAAATCGGGTTTAAAACAAAATCAGGAAATAGTGCGAGTTGATTTTAAAGAAACAAGGACTTGGAGAGATGTCAGAATCCAACTGCTAAATCGGATGGGAGAAACCGGCGAAATTGTGTTCACCGTCCGAGAAAAAGATAATATTGCTCTATCCCAGTACCGTATTCCTGTTTCTAACTTCTTATCAAAATCGGATGATCCTAACCCTATCTCTGCTCTTGGCTTGATATTAAGCACGCCTGCACAATCGGCAAAAATAGGTGGGCTCAGCGTTGATGGAAGAGCAAAAGCTTCTGGTTTAAGAATTGGAGACCAGATTAGAAAAGTCGACAAAGAACCTATCCATACATGGCAAGAGTTCGTGTCTATAATTCAAGCGAATCCAGAGACTAGTTTGAGTCTGGAAATTGATAGAAATGGGCTCTCGAAAACGTTAACTCTCGTCCCAAAACTAAAAAGTGACGATATGCCAATAGGGTTTATAGGTGCTTCTCCGACTATTATTGATTGGCCGCAAGAGAGATTGGTTTCTCGAAAGTATTCGATGGGGGAGGCATTTTTAAAAGCAATTGAACAGACTTTGGCCTTTATTAATTTCACATTAAATAGCCTCAGAAAAATGCTCCAAGGAGATATCTCTGTCAAGAATCTGAGCGGTCCGCTTCACGTAGGCGAGATCGCTAATGATACGCTTGAAGCTGGTGTTTTGAGTTTCATAAGCTTTATTGCTCTGCTCAGCATTTCGCTCGGTGTTATAAATTTGCTCCCTATCCCGATGCTAGATGGCGGTCATATTTGTTACTATATAATTGAAGTTTTTAGGGGCAAACCGCTACCAGATAACGTCCAAAATTTTGCTGCTCAGATAGGGATATTTATACTTTTAGGTATAATGATGCTCGCAATGTACAACGACATTCAGAGGTTTTTAGGTTAAGTTGAGTAAACTATTTCTTGTAAAAAAGGCTCTAAAGAGAATCTGTTTCGTAATGTTGTTCCTCTTTTGGAATAACTCGGCCAGTGGCTTCATTATCTCTGATATACGGCTTGAGGGATTGCAAAGAGTCTCTGCCGGCACAGTGTTTGGAGCTATATCCTACAGTATCGGAGACAACGTTGGTGCTTTGGAGTTGCAGGGTATCGCTCGGTCAATTTTTAAAACCGAATCTTTTGACGATGTTCAAATCGGGAGAGATGGTAATGTTTTAGTAGTTGTATTAAAAGAACGACCTTCTATTGATTCCATAGAATTTGAAGGAAACAAAGCTATTAAAACAGAGGCTTTACTAGAGGGGCTTCAAGGATCTGGCCTGTCCGAGGGACAGATATTTAAAAAGGTCACACTTGATCAAATTGCGTCTGACCTAGAAAGACAATACGTATCGCAAGGGAGATATGACGCTTCAGTAGAGGCAACCGTAGAAGAACTTACAAGGAATCGTGTTGCCATAAAAGTAGATATATATGAGGGCAGCGTCTCTGGTCTCAAACATATTAACATAATAGGGAATTTAGCGTTTCCAGATGAGGAGCTGCTCGATCTTTTAGAGTTACGAATCCCCAAGTTTTTTGCCTTTTTTTCCAAAGATGATCAGTACTCTCGAGAAAAGTTCCAAAGCGATATTGAGGCGTTGGAATCTTTTTATTTGGATAGGGGCTACCTAGACTTTCGAATTGATTCTACTCAGGTTTCCGTAGCACCGAATATGGAGGACGTTTATATTACAATTAATCTCGAAGAGGGAGAAGTCTACAGTGTCTCAGGGGTTGAGATAGCTGGAGAGCTTCGAGATATACCAGAGAGTAGCATTCGCGCTCTAATTTTGGGAGCAGAGGACAAAGTCTTCTCTCGGCGCTTAATGACGTCCAGCGAGGAGCGAATTGAAGCCGCTCTAGGGAATGCCGGGTATACTTTCGCATCCGCAAAAGGTGAGCCAGTTCAAGACGAGGAAGACAACTCCGTAACCATAAAGTACTTTGTTGATGCTGGTAAGCGAGCCTATGTCAGACGAGTCAACTTCAGCGGAAACACCGTAACCCAAGATCATGTTCTTCGCAGGGAAATGAGGCAAATGGAGAATGGTTGGGCTTCCACTGCAATGATAGAAGGGTCAAAAATAAGATTACAGCGGTTGGGTTTTTTTAAAGAAGTTAACGTTGAGACTCCCGCGGTGCTTGGGATGGAAGATCAAATCGATGTTAATTTTACCGTGGAAGAGCAACCTTCTGGATCGATATCCGCCACTGTTGGGTACGCAGAAAATAGAGGTTTGATACTTGGGCTCGGTTACCAAGAATCTAACGTGTTTGGAACTGGAAATAGCATAAATATTGGAGTGAATCGGAGTGATTTTCAAACTTCTCTGAGCCTGTCGTTCTTTGACCCCTATTTTACGGTGGATGGGGTAAGTCGCGGTTATTCGATATCATATAGAAAAAGTGACTTTGAGGATTTTAATGTTGCCAGTTTCTCGACTGACAGTATTGGAGCGAATGTAAGTTTTGGATACCCGATTTCAGAAATATCTAGAATCAATTTCAATATAGGATTTGAGAACACTCAGATTGAGGAAGGAATTATCCCTGCTAGAGAAATTTCTGAATTTTTAGATCGAGAAGGTAGTGAGTTTAATCTGATAACTTTGCAAGCATCTTACAGAATGTCAGCCCTGAATCGTGGATTGCTGCCCACAGGCGGTCGATCTCAATCAATTTCTTTCGATATGACTATCCCGGGCAGTGAACTAGAGTTTTATCGCATTAATTATAATGGCCAGATTTTTTTCCCTTTATTTGATCCTTTTGTTTTAAGGTTAAGAACAGACTTGGGGTACGGGGGAACTTACGGAGATACTCAGACTTTTCCGTTCTATAAGCATTTTTTTGCTGGGGGCATGGGTTCGGTTCGAGGATTTGATGGCAACTCGTTGGGTCCAAGGTCTACTCCCTCGCCGCAAGATAGATTTAATGACCCGGACCCAATTGGAGGCAACGTGCTAATAGAAATGAGCGCTGAGATACTTTTTCCATTGCCGTTTGTTGATGATCAAACGCAGATGCGCTCGGTGTTGTTTTTTGACGCAGGGAATGTCTTTAACACCAATTGTCCTCAAGTCAGTGTCTATTGTTTAGATATTGATGAAGGGGAGCTTCGATACAGCGCTGGGATCGCTTTTACCTGGATAACTGGGTTCGCACCTCTTAGCTTTTCTCTTTCGTTCCCGATAAATGAAAAAGAGGGTGATGAGAAAGAAAGTTTTCAGTTTGAACTTGGAAAGAGCTTCTAAACCCTATTTTTTTGATAACGTTTGAATCTTTTTGGCCTTTAGACGGTAGAAATAACCGTTGAATAGGTGTTTGGGATATGTAAACATTCCGACCCGGAGTATGACTCTGCTAGATTCTTCAACAGAAAACAGTTAAATCCATCATGATTGAGGAGAAAGTTTTGCGAAGTAAAAAATATATTTTAACTGCAGTCTTTGGCGTTCTTGCGGCACTTGGTGCTGCCACAGCGCACTCTGAAACAAAAATTGGGGTTGCAAACGTTCAGCAGGCGATTCTTCAGTCTGAGTCAGGGAAAAAACTGGTGGAACAAATTAACGCGAATTTTTCTGAACAGGATGAAGCGTTAAAGGAAAGACAAACAGAAATTACAGCTCTTTTAGAGAAACTTAAGAAAGACACTGAACTGATGAGTGAGCAGGAATTTCAATCCTTGCTTAACGAAATCACTCAGAAAAGAAGCGAGCTTGCTCAAGTTTTTCAACAATTGAATAGACTAAGAACAGAGCAAATAGAGAGGGTAATTCAATCTTTAGGGCCGAGAGCTCAAGAAGCGATAGAGGCGCTGGTCTTAAGTGACAAGTACGATTTAATCCTGCGTCGAGAAAATGCGTTGTTTCGCCATGAGCTCTATGATGTGACTTCCAAGCTTACAGAAAAAATGAATTCACTTGAGCAGTAATTGAAATTGTGAAACTTAAGGATATTGCTGACTCTTTTGAATTACAAACCATAGGCAATGTTGATAAAGAAATATCCGGTCTTGCGAGCTTGGAGAAAGCAGGGCCCGACGATCTAGCTTTTCTTTTCAGTAGATCCCATCGAGAATCTTTGGTTTCTAGCGAAGCAGGGGCATTCGTGTTAAAAAAAGAAGACAAAGATTTGATAGATGGTCCGGCCATCATATCTCCAAATCCCCGCGCCTCATGGGCTTTAATCGCTAATCTCTTTGATCCAAAACCAATAAAAATGCCGTTCATCTCTTTGTCAGCAACAATTAATGATGGAGCAGTGATTGGGAAAAACGTAGCAATAGAACCAAATGTTAATATTGGATCAGGAGCTTCAATAGGTGACGAAGTTATTATCGGCTCTGGCTGCACGATCGGTGAGGGAGTGAGGATTGGGAACAGGACGAGGCTATACCCAAACGTCGCAATTTATCATGATGTAATGATCGGTGAGGATTGCATTTTTCACGCGAACAGCGTTATTGGTTCAGACGGATTTGGGTACGAATATGATGAAGATAGCAGAAGTTTTTTAAAGATCCCACAGATATATAGCGTGATAATAGGCGACCAAGTCGAGATTGGAGCTTGCACAACCATTGACAGGGGAGCGC
>CAJWLI010000002.1 GCA_913043075.1 uncultured Gammaproteobacteria bacterium | reverse complement strand
ATTAGGATCACTAAATCTGGATGAAAGAGATCCAGTTAGGCTCGAAGAAAAATTGGCATACTTGAATAAGAGAATTGAGCGCCTCGGTCCAATCAACCTAGCAGCCCTTGAGGAGTATGAGAGTCAAACCAAGAGAAAAGAATATTTCGACACCCAAAACGAGGATTTAGAAAAGGCTCTAAATACTTTGGAGAGTGCAATCAAAAAAATTGATCTTGAGACAAAGGCTCGATTCAAGGAGACATTCGATAAGGTTAATACGAAACTGCAAGTTCTATTTCCAAAACTGTTTGGGGGCGGTACTGCCCAATTAGAAATGGATACTGATGATTTATTGAATTCTGGGGTAGGGATAATGGCAAGGCCGCCGGGAAAAAGAAACTCTAATATCCAGCAGCTTTCGGGAGGAGAGAAAGCATTGGCCGCGATAGCTTTAGTGTTTTCGATATTTGATTTGAATCCGGCCCCATTTTGTTTGCTTGACGAGGTTGATGCTCCGCTGGATGATGCTAATGTAATTCGTTACCTCGACCTGGTAAAAGAGATGTCTAAGACTGTGCAATTTGTTTTTATCACGCATAACAAAATCGCAATGGAAATGGGTGATCACCTTATGGGTGTAACGATGCAGGAGTCTGGTGTCTCAAGGCTAGTTGCAGTAGATATGGACGAAGCCGTTACTATGTTGGCCAGTTAACCTTTTTAGTTGATTCAGGAGAAGCGCTTTGGAATTTGATTTGCGACAATGGCTCTTAATAATAGGACCTCTGCTTGTTCTAGGCGTTATCTTGCACGGTTATTATCGAATGCGAGTAAGTAGCAATGACTTAAAAATGAATCTAGATAAATCGTTTCTCAATAGAGAATATATGTATGAAGAGGATGAAGAAAGAGAGCTAGCTAGCACAGAATTGCCAAACGGTGGGGCCAGGGTTATTGGCGAGAGTAGCGCACCGAACGAACTTGCGGAGATGGGCCATAAACGGGACTCTAGAACGGAAGAAATGTCGCAGGAGTATAATTCTTCCAAAGATGCTGAGGATATTAGGGATATCATCGTTTTAAATGTCCTAACAGATTCTGAGAGAATCAAGGGACAGGAGCTCCTAGAGTTTCTTATGGAAAACGAGATGTCGTATGGAGAGATGGAGATCTTCCATAAATTGGATAACCAAGGTGAGGTTCTATTTAGCCTCGCAAACGCTATTGAACCAGGGACTTTTGATCTCTCGGATATTGAAGAGTTTGAGATCCAGGGGGTAACGCTTTTTATGCAAATAGATGGCGCAAATCAAGCTGAAAGAATATTCGACGACATGCTTGAGTTGGCACGTAAAATCTCTGGGAAATTTTCTTCTCAGATTTTTGACGGGACCAGAAGTGCCCTCACGCAGCAAACAATCGGGCATATCAGGCAGAATATTCGTGAGATGAAATTCAAAGAAATGGCGTGAAGTAAACCTCTATGTCCGAGGAGAGTTTGAAAGATACAGAAGATCAGGTCATGGAATTACGTGAACAGATCAATTACCATAACCATAAGTATCACACACTTGACTCGCCTGAGATAAAAGATTCTGAATTTGATACTCTTTTTGAGAAGTTAAAATCTCTTGAAACTCGCAATCCCGATCTAATAACCATTGATTCCCCAACGCAACGAATGGGTTCCGTCCCGTTAGAGAGTTTTTCTCAGGTAAGACATGAGAGGCCGATGCTGTCTCTAGACAATGCGTTTACTGAGAAAGATTTAGACGATTTTGAAAAAAGGGTTAGAAAGAACACACCAGATAATTCTTCTCCAACCTTCGTTGGCGAACCGAAGATAGACGGCATCGCTGTCTCCCTCATTTATCATGATGGCCGACTGTCTCGTGCCGCAACCAGAGGAGATGGGCTAGTAGGAGAAGACGTTACGAAGAATGTGCGAACAATAGACACTATTCCCTTGGCCCTTTTAGGAAGTGACTTTCCCAAAAGCATTGAAATAAGAGGAGAAATATACATACCAATTCCTGAATTCGAGAACATGAATTCGGTTTTGAGGAATTCAGGAAAAAAAGAATTCGCTAATCCACGAAACGCGGCCGCGGGGTCCCTTCGTCAGCTCGATCCATCAGAGACCGCTAAGCGTCCGCTGAAATTTTTTGCTTACAGTGCTGATTATCAACATCCAAATGAAATGCCTAGCGAGCATTCTAAAGTCTTAGATGATTTAGATCGTTGGGGCGTAAGGACAAATCCTTTAAGACAAATCTTAACAGGTAGCTCAACCTGTTTTGCCTATTATGAGCGGTTAGCGCTAGAACGCCCAAAACTTAATTATGAGATTGATGGAGTCGTTTTTAAAGTTAACTTGCTTTCGCTCCAAAAAAAAATAGGTTTTGTAAGCCGCGCGCCCCGCTGGGCAATAGCCAAGAAATTCCCAGCGGAGGAAGCTGTAACATATATTCAAGCGGTTAAGTTTCAGGTTGGCAGAACCGGTGCTTTGACCCCCGTCGCTCGGCTTGAACCGATTAAAGTGGGCGGAGTTACCATTAGGAATGCGTCTTTGCACAATATGGATGAAGTTCGGAGACTGGAAATCCGAATTGGAGACGCAGTTTTAGTGCAGCGAGCTGGCGATGTTATCCCAAAAGTGAAAAAAAGAATAACTGGAAAAAGCAAATCGCGGACACAAGAAATTGAATTGCCACCTGAGTGTCCTGTGTGTGGCGGAAATATCATCAGAGATTCTGGACTAGTAGTAGCCAGATGTGGTTCAGGTTGGAGCTGTTTAGCTCAAAAAAAAGAGCGAATTAAGCATTTTTCTTCCCGCCTTGCAATGGACATTCGGGGCCTCGGCAACAAGATTATCAGCCAATTAGTGGATGAGGATCATGTGGTAAGGATTTCTGACTTGTACAGGCTTGATCACAAAACTTTGTCTCTCCTTGATAGGCTGGGCTCTAAGTCAGCTACTAATATTCTTTTGGCAATAGAAAACAGCAAAACAACTACTTTTCCCAGGTTTATTTTTGCGCTCGGCATACCTGATGTCGGCGAGTCAACGGCAAAAGAGTTGTGTCTGTTTTTTGGAAACATCGAGAATTTAGCTAGGGCTCCCGAAGAGTTGCTTTTGCAAGTCCCTGATGTCGGAATGGTGATAGCTTCCAATGTGCGTCAATTCTTCGATCATCAAGATAACTTTGATGTGGTGATGGAGCTTATAGATTTAGGCGTAACCTGGGCTGAAGAAATACCGATAGCTTATAAACCACTTGAAGATCAAGCTATTGTGATAACCGGAACGTTAGAGAATTATTCTCGATCAGACCTGAAAGAAAAACTAGAACTTTTAGGAGCAAAGGTCTCTAGCTCGGTTTCCAAGAGAACTTCATTGGTGATCGCAGGACAATCTCCTGGCTCAAAGATATTAAAAGCTCGTGAGTTGGGTATCAAAATTTTCTCTGAAATAGATTTGAAAGATTTTTTGGAGCAGTATCGTGTGTAAATTGGTCATCGGCGTTACGATCATAGCATCTCTGGTAGGTTGTGCGGCAGCACCTCCAAAAAACACCTCAAATCTCTGCGAAATTTTTACTGAAAAAAAAGGATGGTACAAAGATACTCGAAAGGCATCAAAAAGATGGGGCGGAGATATTGCTGTTATGATGGCAATGATTTACCAAGAGTCATCTTTTAAAGCAAGAGCAAGGCCTCCAAGAACAAAGATTCTTGGCATAATTCCGGGCCCTAGACCCGCAAGCGCCTATGGCTACGCCCAAGCCATCAACGCCACCTGGGATATCTATAAGAAATCGACAGGAAATAAGGGTGCCGATAGAAATAAGTTTAAAGATGCAGTGGATTTCGTCGGTTGGTATAACCATCAAAGCCACCGAAAAAATCGGATAAAAAAGAATGATGCGTATAATCTTTATCTTGCTTATCACGAGGGACATGGGGGGTTTGCGAAGAAAACGTTTCGGAAGAAGAAATGGTTGAAAGACGTTTCCAAAAAAGTTTCAAAGCGGAGCGCAAGATATAGATTACAACTAAATAGTTGCGAATCTCGTTTAAATCGAGGGTTTCTTCGCAGCCTTCTCTTTTAAAGTTTAAACCTATAGAGCCTTCGCTTGAGTATAGATCATTGACAGATATTTGGGAGCGTGAAAGAAAAGCAGAGCAACTTAATTCTCTTCTAGACCGGTATAAAGATCCTGATTTTTCGATAGCTCTTTTTGACAGAATAGAATTATTCCAGGCCTCCAAAAAATCTACTCCTCTTGTCTTGTCTCTGTCCGGGGCACCGGGCACAGGCAAGACAACGTTAGCTAACGAATTAGCTAATGCTTTAAAGCAGTTTTTCAGTCTTAACTCAGCAATAGTGTCGTTAGATGATTTCTACCTATCTAGGGCAGAGCGGGCCGACTTAGCAAAATCAATACACCCTTTGGCTATTACGAGAGGACCACCTGGTACGCATGACGTAAAGAGATTGATAGATGTTATTCAAAAGTTAAGAAAAAATTTATCTGCTCGTGCTCCAGTATTTAATAAAGCGCTCGATGATAGAGTTGAGAAAACACGCCTTATTAAGCCAGCGGGAGTAATAATCTGTGAGGGTTGGTTTTGGGGCGCAATTGCTGAACCAAGATCTGCTCTAATAAATCCGGTAAACCGATTGGAAGAAGAACAAGACCATCTTGGGATATGGCGGAGCTGGGTCAATGATCAAATAGCAAGGTACAAGGAAGCTTTTGTTTCCGATATTTCTATTTATCTCCGTGCGCCGTCGTCTATCGCATCTATGGAGTGGCGAAAGTCGCAGGAAGAAGAAAATCTCGCTAAAAACGGGGTGGATAACTCAAATATTAAGTTAGATATTGAGAAATTCTTGGCTCATTTTGAAAGGTTGGTTCGTTGGATCGATAAAGATTTGTCGGGTAGGGCAAATATTGAAATCGTTCTAGACGAGCATCACGACATTGCTCGTATTGAGCGGCATTAGTTTGTTACCAATGGGAAAGAAAAAAAAGCTCAGAAAGATCAAAGTTTTCTGAGTTTGTTGAAAACTTCCTTAGTTATCCTTATGATCTTTTCGAAAGGTTTTTCTATCGAATAAAAAGGGCCCCGCATGGAATTTTCTCTCTCCGAAGAACAGTCGCTATTACAAGATAGTGTTCAACGTTACATTCAAAATAGTTACTCCTTTGAGGATCGCCAGCGCTTGATAGGTTCAGAGGAGGGCTTTAGCAGGGAGAATTGGAAAAATTTTGCTGACCTAGGATGGCTAGCGCTTCCATTTCCTGAAGAAATCGGTGGTTTCGGGGGTACAGCAGTGGAAACTATGATTTTGATGGAGGAGTTTGGTAAGGGTTTGGTGGTCGAACCCTATCTGGCAAGTATTATCTTAGCAGGATCGATAATTGAGAAAAGTGAGTCAGAGGTAGTTAGATCAAACGTCCTGAGCGCAATAATGTCAGGAGAGAAGCTCGCTGCTTTAGCATTTGTGGAGCCGCAAGCGAGATTTAATTTAAGCGATGTCCAAACAAGTGCTGAAGAGAGCGCCGGTGGGTTTGTTCTTAACGGATTTAAAGCCGTAGTGATAGGGGGGCCTTCTGCAGACTATTTGGTAGTCCCAGCTCGCACTTCTGGAAGTAGGGTTGACGAGGACGGAATCACTTTATTTTTAGTCGATGCAAAAGCTGAGGGAGTTGTGCTCAGAAATTACCCGACTATTGACGGCCATCAAGCCTCTGAAATAAACCTTGAGAAAGTTTCTGTGGAATCGTCGCACGTAATCGGGGAGATTGGAAAAGGGTTTCCAATATTAGAGGGAGCTATAGATAAAGGGATTCTTGCCGTTGGAGCAGAGGCGGTAGGAGCTATGGAGGTGCTCTACAAATCCACAGTTGAGTATTGTAAAACAAGAGAACAATTCGGTCAGCCGATTGGAAAATTTCAAGTTCTCCAACACCGTATGGTAGATATGTTTATGGAGCACGAGCAATCGAAATCTTTGCTTTTCATGGCAGCTATAAAGATGAGTTCGGGAGATGAGGCAGAAAAGAAAAGATCAATCTCAGCATTAAAAGTGCAGGTTGGGAAAAGTGGCCGTTTCGTAGGACAGAATGCTATCCAACTCCACGGAGGGATGGGCATGACTGATGAACTTAATATTGGCCACTATTTTAAGCGGTTAACTGCTATTGAGACGTTATTTGGTAACGTTGATCATCACCTGAAGAAATATTCAAACGTGGCATGAAAACTGGTGGAGGCAGTAAAAATGAGTGGTTCTGGAATGCGGTGGACTTTAAGCCACAAAGGGGTTCATTAGAAGTACAGGGAGCCAACGTAAATTTTTTTTCATGGAGTGAGGAGGGACCTGGGCTTTTTTTCGTTCACGGCCACAACGCCCACGCTGGATGGTGGGATTTTATAGCTCCCAGTTTTAAATCCCAATATAAAGTGGTTGCGAGCGATCTCTCGGGAATGGGAGACAGTGATCATCGTGACGCTTACAACTGCGCAACGTATGTAGAAGAGCTAGTCAAAGTAGCAGAAAAGAACGAATTAGGCAGCGAGACAGTCATAGTTGCGCACAGCTTTGGAGGCATGCTGGCGATAAAAGCGGTAGCGGCTTTTCCTGAAAGATTCAAAGGCCTTATTCTGCTAGATTCTGGAGTAAAACACCCCGATGACATCAGGCAGTTCGATCCTCCTCGTCTCGGACGACAAAAGCTTTACCCAAGCGTCGATGTCGCAGTATCTAGATTTCGTCTTCAGCCACCCCAGCATTGTGAAAATTCCTTTATTCTTAATTATATTGCTAGAAATTCAATAGAGTACTTAGACGATGGGTTTACCTGGAAATTTGATGATGAGCACCTTCAAAGGATGGCTCCTTTTGAAGACTTAGAAGAAGATTTCACCAACATCAAAACTAAGTGTGCCCTAATTTATGGAGAAAATAGCAAATCTTTTTCAAAAAAGAGTGCTGAGCATATGCTAGGCTTGCTTCCCACGCTCAAAGTGAGAGAGCTTAAAGATTCACAGCACCATCTTTTTCTAGATCAACCTCAAAAGTTTATCGAACTCCTTACTGAGACATTATCGAGTTGGTGATTCGAATTTTTGATTTCCTAGCAAGACTCTACTAATCCAGCGGCGCCCATACCCCCGCCAATACACATTGAGACTATACCATACCTTTTATTGCGTCTTTTCAGTTCACGTATTATGTGCCCTGTAAGTCTTGATCCAGTCATTCCAAATGGATGACCGATTGAGATTGAACCTCCATTCACATTGTATATATCTGGATCGATTTCTAACTCTTCCCTACAGTATAGGCATTGAGAAGCGAAAGCTTCATTTAATTCTACAAGATCTATATCGGATAACTTCAAGCCAGCCGAAGAGAGTAGCTTTGGTATCGCATAAACAGGACCGATTCCCATCTCATCTGGCTCACATCCAGCAACAGACCAACCCCTAAAGTAAGCCATAGGGGTGCAGCCGAGCTCTTTTGCTCTTTTTTCGCTCATGATCAAAGTCATGGATGCTCCATCTGATAATTGTGAGGCGTTACCAGCGGTCACAGTGCCGTTCTCCTCAAAAGCTGGAGGCAATTTGGTCAATCCTTCTAGAGTTGTGCCGGGACGATTACATTCGTCCCCTACACAAATTCCATCCACTACCTCAGTTTCTCCGGAATTTTTATCTATGATTTTTCTCCATTTTACGTTCATCGGAACAATCTCATCGTCAAAAAATCCTGCTTTCTGCGCGGCTGCGGTTCGTTCTTGGCTAAGCAAGGCAAATTCGTCTTGAGCTTCTCTGGTGACGTTATATCTTCGAGCTACTACCTCTGCAGTATTCCCCATGGCCATAAATATATCTGGAGATTTCTCCAGTATGAAAGGATGTGAATCTGACTTCCCCACTGTTTGTCGCTGTCCAGCAGAGATAGATTCTACTCCACCAGCAATCATAACCTCCGAGTAACCGCTGGCTATTTGAGTTGCAGCGATAGCTATCGAGTTTAAACCCGATGAGCAAGCCCGGCTTATGGTAGTTCCTGCTGCGCTGGTAGGTAAATTCGATAGAATTACTGCGAGTCGAGCTAGATTCCCACCCTGCTCACCAATCTGGCTTGCAGCTCCAACTATGACGTCCTCTACTTCCGATGGATTAATTTCTCCGTTTCTTGCAAGCAATGCATCAATGCAGTGTGCAACCTGGTCGTCGGGGCGAGTAAGATTAAAAGAACCCCTAAATGACTTTGCAAGGCCTGTTCGAACACTATCAACGATTACGACGTCACGCATTACTTTCTCCTTTAAAATTGCTCTCTCTTTGTACTCAGTGTATCCCAAACTTCGATTTTAAAATGAAATATTTGAAATAAATATTTTGGTAAGCTGTAAACCGGAAATTAATTTTGGGCTAGAGGATTGGAATGGCGAAAAAATATATTTTAGCAATTGATCAGGGCACCACAAGCTCCAGAGCGATTCTTTTCGACGCGGATTTTCGAATGTTGGGAGCAGCCCAGGAAGAATTTAAGCAGTATTTTCCAAAGGATGGTTGGGTAGAACATGACCCTGAAGAAATATGGGCCTCTACGCTAGATTCTTGTATAGAAGTATTAAAGAAAAACGCAATTTCGGCCGAACATGTAGAAGCTATTGGAATCACGAACCAAAGAGAAACAACTATTATTTGGGACAAAGACACAGGCCGCCCTATTTACAACGCAATTGTTTGGCAAGACCGTCGGACAGCCTCCTTGTGTGAGGATTTGAAAGGCGAGGGTTTAGAGAGCCTGGTGAATGAAAAAACAGGGTTGGTTCTCGACCCTTATTTCTCTGCGACTAAAATTAAATGGATTCTTGATAATGTAGAAGGAGCAAGAGCAAAAGCAGAATCAGGGAATTTGCTTTTTGGAAATGTGGATTCCTTTCTTCTCTGGCGTTTGACAGGAGGAAAGTCACATAAAACAGACATTACAAATGCATCGAGAACCATGTTGTTTAACATTTATACCCAATCTTGGGATTCTGAGCTCTTGTCGCTTTTCAAAATCCCAAAATCTGTTTTGCCGACTGTTCACGATTGTGTTCACGATTTTGGTGTTTCAAAAAAAGATTTTTTTTCTCGGTCAATTCCCGTTCTCGGAATCGCAGGAGATCAACACGCCGCTCTTGCGGGACAAAGTTGTTTTGAGCCAGGAATGGTGAAAAGCACCTTTGGCACAGGTTGTTTTGTGATGTTAAACACCGGAAGCAAGCCGGTCCAATCAAAAAATAAACTTCTTACTACAGTTGCCTATCGGCTAGATGGTCAAATTAGCTATGGGTTAGAGGGGAGCATATTCGTGGCTGGCGCAGCGGTTCAGTGGTTGCGGGACAAGGTTCACCTTATTTCCTCCGCAGAGAAAACTGAAATTATGGCAAGACGGGCTTCTCCTGATCATGGATTATACCTGATTCCTGCTTTTACGGGTCTTGGCGCCCCATATTGGGATCCGAATGCCAGGGGTGCTCTTTTAGGTTTGACAAGAGATACTTCTGATGATGACATCGTTAGAGCGACTCTCGAAAGTGTTTCTCTTCAGTGTCGGGATCTTATGCAATGCATGATACGCGACGGGGCTCCTTTAACGAGGTTAAGAGTTGATGGAGGCATGGTCAAGAATAGCTGGTTGGTTCAGAATATAGCGGATGTCCTGCAGCTCAGTGTTGACAGACCGAAGATAATTGAGACCACCGCCCTTGGAGTCGCCTACTTCGCTGCAATGGGAGCTAATTTAGTGTCGGGCACTGAGCAGATCGCAGAAAAGTGGGAGTTAGATCAACAATTTTCCCCTTCGATTCTCCCTGATCTCGCCGATGAATTGTATCTAGGTTGGGTCAAGGCAGTGAAACGAACTCTGACTAATTAACTCAGCTACCCTCAACCAGTTGACAAACCAATTCACAAATTTGATCAGCTTCTGCATCACTAACAGTGAGTGGAGGCAGAAGTCGTATGACATTTCCGGCCGTTACGTTGATTAATATTTTTTTCTCTAGAGCCTTCTCCACCAAGTAGGAACACGGTTCATTGAGTTCTATTCCAAGCATCAACCCAATCCCTCTGACTTCTTTTACTATGTTTAAAGAACCTATTCGATCTTCAAACACTTTTTTCATTCTAAGCCCCAGATCGCGTGACCTTTTCGGTAGATTTTGTCTTTCGATTTCATCGAGAACTGCAGAAGCTACACGACAAACCAGGGGGTTTCCACCAAAGGTGGAACCGTGGTTTCCCGGTTTCATTAGTTCCGATGCTTGTCCTTTCGCCAGGCAAACTCCTATAGGCAAACCGTTTCCTAGACCCTTCGCCAGCGTAGCAACGTCTGGGACAAAGTCGTGGTTTTGGTAGGAAAAAAAAGAGCCAGTTCTCCCGTACCCTGTTTGTATTTCGTCGAGCATCAGAAGCCAATCTTTCTCGTCGCAGATTTTCCTCAATTCTTTAAGGTAGAGATCGCTCGGGATCCTTATTCCTCCCTCTCCTTGAACAGGCTCGACAAAAATGGCGACGACACTTCTATTATTTGCAGCTACATTTTTAATTGCCTCAATATCGTTAAATGGCACACGAACAAACCCTTCGACAAGAGGTTCAAAACCCGCATGGACTTTACGGTTTCCAGTTGCGGTGAGAGTAGCGAGAGTCCTTCCATGGAAAGAGGAGTCAGCGACGACTATTAGTGGGTTCTCGATATCCTTCTTATGTCCATGTAGTCGAGCAATTTTTATCGCACACTCATTTGCTTCTGCTCCAGAGTTTGCAAAAAACATGTTGCTCATCCCAGATATTCTCTGAAGTTGTCCCGCAAGTTTTTCCTGATTTGGGATTCTGTATAAGTTAGAGGTATGAATTAACTCACCAGATTGCTCTATGATTGCCCGGGTAATTGCAGGGTTAGAGTGGCCAAGCACCATTACGGCGATTCCAGATAAGGCATCCAAATACCTTTCTCCATTCGAATCAATTAACCAAGACCCCTCGCCTTTAACGAAAGCTAACTCTTGTCGCCCATAGGTAGGCATTATTGGAGAACTCATTTCTTGATAACCAATTATTGTTAACGCGTCACGATATTAAAACAATTCTTAGGATGGAGAAACCGTAAAACTTGTATAATGAGCAACCTTTTTAATATTGGCTGGTGATTTAATTTTGCGATTTATCTATAATTAGACCCGATATTTTAAATATTTTCCTTTGGAAGTAGGCCGCACATGGAAGTTCACGAAATAATCAAAGAACAGATAGCCTCAAATCAAATATTGATTTATATGAAAGGATCTCCAAACTCTCCTCAATGTGGTTTCTCGTCTCAGGCGAGTCAGGCTCTAATGAGTTGCGGAGAACCGTTCTCCTATATTGATATCCTAGCGAATCCAGAAATAAGAGCTAATCTTCCCGAAATATCAGATTGGCCAACTTTTCCGCAGCTCTTTGTAGCTGGAGAGCTTGTCGGGGGTTGCGATATAATTTTAGAGATGTTTGAGAGCGGGGAGCTGCATGAAATAATTAGGGAAGCTGTCTCAGACCAAAAGTTGGATTGAATAAATTCTGCGCGATTAAAGAAGAATTATGTTCTTTACGGCTAAACTCGAGTGAAATGTCTGCGGCTCAATTCTCATAGGAGAGCCGTTCCCATTTGTTTACTATCTGACAAAATAGCTCAGCAGTCTTATTACAATCGTAAGCAGCTGAATGGGCCTCATCGTTGTTAAACGAAATCCCTGCAGCTTCACAAGCTCTCGCCAGAACAGTCTGTCCGTAGGCAAGACCGGCGAGCGTTGCGGTGTCGAATGTAGAGAAAGGATGAAAAGGATTTCTTTTGATTTCGCACCGCTCAGCTGCTCTGCACAAAAAGGAGTGGTCGAAACTCGCGTTATGAGCAACAACGATTGCACGATGGCAACCCGTTCTTTTAATTTCTTTTCGCACTTTCGAAAACATCTTTTCCAAAGCCTCTTTTTCGTCTATCGCATACCTAAACGGATGGTCAGGATCAATCCCAGTAAATTGAAGTGCCGCATCTTCTATGTTGGCCCCTTGAAATGGCTTGATGTTGAAAGACAAGGTTTCTCCCAGCTCTAAAAAGCCGCTATCATTCATTTGGATAATAGCGATTGCACTTTCCAAGAGAGCGTCAGTTCCAGGGTTGAACCCACCGGTCTCAACGTCGAGCACGACAGGGAGATATCCTCGAAAACGATTAGACATATTGGGCCGATCCTGCTCGGGCAGATCAATCATTTAAGTAACACTCTTGATTGTTTTACTGCTTCGATTTGATTCTCCAGTTAAGTGTTTCGGCTGCTTTTATTGGAACTAGTAGATCGTTCCCGAACTTAATTTCTTTTTGTACTTCCCAACTAATTTTTTCCAATGTGATGGTATCTTTATTCCTTGGAAATCGATAAAAATCAGCACCGAAGTGGCTGGCAAAACCTTCCAACAAAGTGATAGCCTCAAATTTATCAAAAACCTCTGCATAAAGCTCCATGGCTGCGTGAGCTGTGTAGCATCCCGCGGCACATCCACAGATCTTCTCTTTCTCGTGTCTAGGATGAGGAGCAGAATCAGTTCCAAGAAAGAACTTGGGATCGCCAGAGGTTGCAGCATCTATTAGAGCTCTTTGATGGGTGTCTCGCTTCAAAACGGGTAGACAAAAATAGAGTGGGTTAAGACCACCTTCTAGCAGAGCATTCCTATTGTAGAGCAAATGGTGCGCTGTTATCGTTGCTGCAACATTTCGAGATGTGCTTTTAACGAAGCTTACCGCATCCTCAGTGGTTATGTGCTCTAAAACAATTCTCAAGTCTGGGAACTCCTCTACGATTCTGCTTAGGACTCCATCGATAAAACATTTCTCTCTGTCAAACATATCGATATCTGAATCGGTAACCTCACCGTGAACACATAGAACAAGGTCGTTTGCTTCGATCGACTCAAAAATAGGATACATTTTTTCTATGGAATTTACTCCGAACTTAGAGTTTGTGGTTGCTCCAGCTGGATACAACTTATAAGCAGGAATAAAATCGCAGTCTATTTTTGTTCGCTCAATATCTTGAGGTGTGGTTTTTTCCGTAAGATATAAGGCAAACAGAGGATAAAATCCAGTTCTCGCAAACGGCATGAGCTCGTTTCTATATTGACTGGCGATTAACGGGTTGATGATTGGAGGATCCAAGTTGGGCATCGCGAGGACTCTGCCAAAGACCCTAGAGGCATCTGCAACCGTCTGTTTTAAATAGGGCCCGTCCCTCAGGTGAATATGCCAATCATCAGGTCTTGTTATAGTGATTTGGTCCATTGCTGCTCTTAATCCTCGAGATCTTAATTGTACCACGTTATATAATATGTATTATGGCAACGCTTGAGAGGATTTAAAAATGGACCAATATAAAAAAGTTGTTTTAGCTTATTCTGGTGGCCTTGATACATCGGTTATTTTGCGTTGGCTTCAGGAAACCTATGGGTGTGATGTAGTCACCTATACAGCTGATCTTGGCCAAGGGGCCGAACTTGATCGAGCGAGAGATAAAGCGCAAAAAATGGGAGTTAAGGAAATCTTTGTGGACGATATCCGCGAAGAATTTGTTAGCGATTTCGTGTTTCCAATGTTTCGCTGCAATACCGTTTACGAGGGCGAATATCTGCTCGGCACAAGTATCGCGCGCCCTCTTATTTCGAAGCGTCTTGTTGAGGTTGCCAGAAAAACGTCATCTGATGCTGTCGCGCATGGCGCCACCGGTAAAGGTAATGATCAAGTGAGATTTGAGTTAGGTATACATGCTCTCGGACCTAATATTGCAGTAATAGCTCCCTGGAGAGAGTGGGAACTAACCTCTAGAGAGGCGCTGCTTCAGTTTTGTGAAAAGCATCAGATAAGCGTTGACATGAAATCGGAAGAAAATCCGTCCCCCTACTCTATGGACTCTAACCTATTACATATTTCCTACGAGGGTGGAGTGCTCGAGGATCCCTCTTCTGAGCCAAGCGAAACAATGTGGCAATGGACTAGGTCAATCGAATCGACTCCTGATTCGCCAACAGAACTTGAAATAGAATTTCAAAAAGGAGACCCGATTGCTATAAACGGGCAGACTATGAAGTCTCATGAAATTCTTTCCGAGCTCAACCGCCTTGGCGGAAAAAATGGTATCGGAAGAATTGATATAGTTGAAAATCGTTACGTAGGCATGAAGGCAAGAGGTTGTTATGAGACTCCGGGAGGAACTATTCTTTTGAAAGCGCATAGGGCTATCGAATCGATCACGCTTGATCGAGAGGTTATGCATTTAAAAGATGAGGTTATGCCAAGGTATGCTTCGCTTATTTATAATGGTTATTGGTGGTCCCCTGAACGCAAAGCGCTGCAGGCCTTGATAGATCAGACACAAAAACCTGTCAATGGAACAGTAAGAATGAAGCTGCTGAAAGGCAATGTAATAGTAATCGGTAGAGAATCAAAAACAGATAGTTTGTATGACAATACTATTGTCACGTTTGAAGATGATTTTGGTTCCTATGATCAATCGGATGCGTCTGGTTTCATTAAATTAAATGCTCTTCGCTTGAAACTCGCAGCACAGCGGCGGAGAAAATTTTGAGTCTTGTTTTATGGGATAAATCTGGGAGTCTGTTCGTGAGTCGCCAGGCCTGTGTTGGCGTATACCCAAACTTTACATTTCGTTTCTAACATAATCTACGAGATTCTCATGCCGGGTTTAGCAAGCTTTGGCGGCTCTATTAGGTAAATTTCTCCATTCTCATCGCTTGCGGCTAAGATCATTCCCTCTGAAACTCCGAATTTCATTTTACGGTGTGCGAGATTAGCAACTAAAACAACAAGCTTTCCTTCGAGTTCTTTTGGCTTATAGGCTGATCTTATACCCGAAAAAACAGTTCGACTTTCCTGTCCCATCGTTAGATGAATCTTCAGAAGCTTGTCGGCGCCCTCAACCTCTTCTGCGCTTAGAATCTGCGCGACTCTCAGGTCAACTTTTTGAAAATGATCAATAGAAATATCACGGTTATCTTTATCCCCCTCTGAAGGCCGTTTTCCCAAAGGTAAGGAGGATTTTTGTATTAATTTCTTTACAGTTTTTGAGTCCACGCGAGTAAGGAGCGGCTCAAAAGTTCCTATCTCTTTTTTATGAAGAGGTCTGGAAATGTCCTGCCAAGACAGCGGCTCGGTTGCCAAGAATTGCTCGGCTTTTTCTACAAGGGCGGGTATTATCGGCTTTAAAAATACAATCATAATCTTAAACATGTCTAGCCCAATTGAGCAGACTTCATGAACCTCGCTTCTTTTCTTTGCGTCCTTTATTAAAATCCAAGGCTTCTTCTCGTCTATGAATCGATTGGTTTTGTCGGCTAGCCCCATTATTTCTCTCGCAGCGCTCGCGTAATTGGTGCTCTCATAAAGAGTTTCAATTCTTTCTGCTGTTTGAGGTACTGAACTGTGCAATTCATTTTCAGGGATCATTGAAAGTCGAGAGTCGAATTCTTTCGCGATAAACTTTGAACAGCGCGAGGCTATGTTGACCAGTTTTCCAACCAGGTCCGAATTAACCTTTGAAGTGAAGTCATCCAAGTTGATGTCAATATCTTCGACGCTATCACTTAACTTTGAAGCAAAGTAATACCTTAAAAGATCAGGATCAAGAAGGGCTAAATACTCTTTAGCCGTTATATATGTCCCCCTGCTTTTTGACATTTTTTCACCATTGACTGTAAGAAATCCATGTACGTGAATTTTTGAAGGCGTTCTAAATTCTGCGCATTTAAGAATGGCTGGCCAGAAAAGCGCGTGGAAATTAACGATATCTTTCCCAATAAAATGATGAACTTCTGAATCTGAGCCGAGGCGCCAAAAGTCACTGTAGTCTATGTCTTTCTCAGAACAGTGGTTTTGAAAAGCTGCAATGTAACCGATAGGTGCATCAAGCCAGACATAAAAAAATTTATCAGCATGACCTGGAATTTCGAATCCAAAATAAGGCCCATCGCGACTAATATCCCAATCTTTCAAACCTTGCTTTAGCCATTCATTTAATTTGTTTGAGACTGCTGTGTTCAGCGTTCCGCTAGCAGTCCATTCTCTTAAAAAAGCCGTAAAGTTCGACAATTTAAAAAATAAATGCTCTGATTTCCTAAGGGTTGGGACCTCGCCGCTTATTTTAGATCTCGGTTCTATTAAATCAGTGGCTTCATAGGTTGCACCACACGCTTCGCAATTATCGCCATATTGATCTTTTGCTCCACATTTTGGGCACGTCCCGACAATGTATCTATCTGCTAGAAACAATTCTGCTTTTGGATCATAAAGCTGTTCTACGGTTTTAGTCCCTATCTGTCCTTTATCAGAAAGGCGCTTATAAAAGAGGGAAACCAGATCCCGGTTTTCATCGGAGTGGGTAGAATAATAATTGTCGTGATTAATATAGAATTTGGAGAAATCGCTCGAATGTTCTTCTCTTGTCTTTTTTATTAATTCTTCGGGCGTCGTTTCTAACTCTTCTGCTCTCAGCATTGTCGCAGTTCCATGAGCATCATCTGCGCAAACATAAATGCATTGGATTCCTCGTAGCTTTTGGAATCTAACCCAGATATCTGTCTGAATATGTTCCATTAGGTGCCCAAGGTGTATGGAGCCATTTGCGTTGGGTAAAGCGCTCGTTACTAAAAGTTTTCGACTCGCCATTACATTTGGATTCCTAAAAAATTTGAGCACCAAATATATAATTCGACAGAGCGATTTGCACGAAAAGTTTTTTGGAGAATATATTATAATGACTTAAAATAGGTCTCCCTAATCCGCTAAGCTAGTTTAGGAAAAACTTCGATGAATACTTTACCAACGGTTAAGCATATTGTTGCTGTTGCCTCGGGCAAAGGTGGCGTTGGAAAATCCACTGTTGCAGTGAACTTAGCGCTTGCGCTCTCAAACCAAGGCCTTAGCGTTGGTTTGCTAGACGCAGATATCTACGGTCCTAGCCAAGGCCTAATGTTAGGCGCGAGAATTAAAGAGAGTTTGGAAGTTGTTGATGAAATGCTAATTCCCGTCAAGCTTCACGGTATAGAGTCAATGTCTATTAGTTTTGTAAGCTCGGACAGAACCCCTGCGATTTGGAGGGGGCCAATGGCAAGCGGTGCGTTGGAACAGCTGTTGATGAAGACTAAGTGGGGAGAGCTTGATGTATTGGTGGTGGATATGCCCCCTGGTACCGGTGACATTCAATTGACGTTGTCTCAAAAGGTCAGGGTATCTGGAGCGATCATTGTTACTACACCTCAGAACATCGCATTACTAGATGCGCGCAAAGGCATAGAGATGTTTCGGCGAGTATCTATTCCAGTGATAGGCATTGTGGAGAATATGAGCGTTTATGTATGTCCTGATTGCGGTCATGAAGACAGAGTCTACGGTTCGGGCGGTGGTTTGGCGGCTGCAAAAGAATACGGCACCGAACTGCTTGGAGAAATCCCACTCAACTCAGAGATAAGGGAATGCTCTGACGAGGGGCAGCCCATGTTCTCGAAGGGTTCGGAAAAACTTTTTAACGAGATTTTTCTAAAAATAGCAGAAACAGTTCAAAAATTTCTGGATTCGTCTGCCATTCCCGTCCCAAGCTTAAAGATTTCTGACGATTAGTTAAAAAAAATTGCCACGGTTGAACGAATTAATCAAGCTTTGGGCAATGTGACGCCAGTTTGGCCCTGATATTTTCCCTCTCTGTCGGCATAAGAAGTCTCACAAATTTCGTCAGATTCAAAAAAAAGCATTTGGGCTACGCCCTCGTTTGCGTAAATTTTTGCGGGCAGGTTTGTTGTGTTTGAGAACTCCAAGGTGACATGTCCCTCCCACTCGGGTTCAAGGGGCGTGACGTTTACTATTATACCGCATCTTGCGTAGGTAGATTTTCCTAGACATATTGTCAGAACGTTTCTTGGAATTTTAAAATACTCTACCGTTCTTGCAAGAGCAAAAGAGTTCGGAGGGATAATGCAAGCCATTCCGGACACATCTACAAAACTTTTCTCGTCAAAATTTTTGGGATCCACTGTAGCCGAATGAATATTCGTAAAAACTTTGAAATCCTCTGAACATCGAACATCGTAACCGTAGGAGGAAGTCCCATACGAAATCAATTTGTCTCCCTTAGAGCAATGTCTCACTTGTCCGGGCTCGAATGGTTGGATGAGTTGATGACTCTCTGCCATTTTTCGAATCCAATTGTCTGATTTTATGGTCATTAAAATTCTTTATCCTTTTTGTTCTTAGAAGCGTGCTTAACGTTTTTTGCTCCAATCCTTAATATCTAGTTCCCAAACCTTTCCCTTTTCTTTTTGGATCATTTTGACTAGCGTATACTTATACTTTGGAGCTAGCCAGAGAATAGTAGATCGATTTTCTTGCGCACGCTCTCTTATCATGCGAAAGGTTCTAAGGTTCCCTAACGCTGTATCGATTTTTTCTATGCTATCCACGACAAATTTGTACGATTTTAAACCTCCTTTTTCTTTCACTAGGTAGGAAAAACTCTTGCCGATTTTTACTTCTTGTTCTTGAATAAGATCAAGCTGCAATTGATATTGGACAGAGAGTTTATCAAGAATCTTTTCTCCAATTTTTCTTTCCGCATTTGTTGGTTCGCTTGAGTTGTTGTCTTGGCCCAAGGCGAAGCTCTCACCATCCGTTTTTCCCAAGATCCTTTTCTTGTAAAAGTACTCCGAGGGCACTATTTCCCCTTGGTTAAGAATAAACGTCGATTTTTGGTCTATCTCAAAAAATGGTGAGGAAGCCTTAAAAATAGCGATATTTTTTGGCCCATCGGTTGTAACCACTTCTCTTAAGATTCTGATCCGCAAGGGCACATTGGATGCTTTGAGTTCGTAATGCGCGCCATATTCAATAAGAGGAGACTCTGTTTTAGCTTCACAGATCGGACTGCTAACTGAAATCGCGGTCAGAAATAATATTATGTATTTCGGATAGATTTTTCTAAGTTTCACAATGTAAAAAAGGTAGACTATACGGATGGAAAATGTAACGGAAATTAAAACGAAGATATATCTAATTTTTACGCTTTTGCTAATCTTATTTCCGTTTGGATCTTTAGCCAAAACATTTGAGGACTTGTATGTTGCTGAGGTTTTAGTGCCAAATGAAACCTCTAGAGAGCTGCTTGCTGGTTCGAGAGCTGGATTGGCGCAGGTGCTTGTGAGAGTTTCGGGTTCAAGAGCCATTCAAGAAAACCAGATTATCTTAGAAGCCTTAAATAAATCTGAGTCCTATTATTACCAATATGGTTATGAGTCCTCGGATGAGTTGATTTTTTTTGAGGGTAATCTCACGCGTGCTTTGAAACTGCGATTATCTTACGAACCAAGTGTGATAGCCGAACTCCTGAGGAGAGCTGATTTGCCGGTTTGGGGCAGCAATCGACCAGAAGTTATGGTCTGGCTAGCCTACATGGAAAACCGAGAGAGATATATTCTTGATGAAGCCAGTGGGTCGGAACTTTTGTCTTTCCTAAAATCACGAGCATCCGAACGGGGAATTAGTTTGTTATTTCCAATCCTTGATCTGACAGACGCATCCAGAATTAGCGTTCCCGAGGTATGGGGGCAGTTTCATGAAAAAGTCGAGACTGCGTCAAGAAGATATGCCCCAGAGATTATTCTTACCGGTAGGCTTTACAATGAACCAAATCAGCCCGCAGAGGGCCGCTGGTCGCATAATGGTTTTGGTGAGTGGCAATCAGGTGAGGGTGTGACTAGTGTTGCTGAAGATTTGCTGAGAGAAATCATAGATCGACTGGCAGATGATCTCGCATCTCTATATGCAACTGATTCCGCTCAAGGCAAAGTCGAAGTGACTGTAGAAGGAGTGAACGACTTCAGAAAATATGCAGAGATAAACAAATACTTAAAAAATCTGTCCCCCGTAGTAAGTAGTACTTTGAAATATATGGAACCGAATTTTAGCCGTTTTGAATTGAGGATAGAGGGTCAACCGGAGCAGTTAATAGAGATCGTGAGGTTGGACGGAGTTCTCAGAATAGTTAAACGTAGCTCTGGAGAAGATGGGGCGCTTTTGGTTTATAAATTAGAGGATTAATTTTGTTTGACATGTTTTTGAGCTTGTATTCTTCAATGAATTTTTGCTGGAAGTGCTATGAATTCTCTTTATAGAAGTATTGTTATTATTCTCGCGGTATCAACTTTTATAGCACTTGTCCTAATGTTAGACGCGATTTTAGTCCCGTTTCTAGTTGGTCTTATCTTGGGCTATTTGGGTGATCCGTTAGTCGACCGGCTAGAAAAAATTAGAATCCCAAGAACTTTGGGAGTATTCACAGTTTTTCTTGTGTTTGGGTCCGTTTTTGCTTCGGCACTTTTAATTATATTGCCACTCGTTCTAGCTGAATTAAGTGCTCTTATTAAATCTCTACCAGCGGTTTTTGTTTGGTTTCAGACGACCTACGGGCCTAGCTTCTTAGAATATTTTGGGTTCGATCCTTTTGGGATAAAGCCTGAACAGGTCGGGATAAAAGTTCTGGAAAACTGGTCAGAGGCTGGTGGCGTCTTGGGAAATATCGTTTCGCGTATTACTGATTCAGCTTTCACCTTTTTTAGTGCAACTGGAAATTTCTTTCTTTCGCTTATTGTGGCTTTTTACTTCATGATAGATTTTGATGCTATAGTTGAAAAGGTCCACAGTCTCATTCCAAGGCGATATGAGGCAACCACAGCAAAGCTGGGAATAGAATGCGATGAAATTCTGGGCGCTTTCTTAAGAGGTCAAATGTGGGTGATGTTTCTTATGGGGTGTGTTTATTCCTTAGGGCTATATGTTTTAGGAATAGATCAAGCTCTACTGATTGGTTTTTTAGCTGGCCTTGCTTCAATCATACCATATCTTGGCTTTGCCCTGGGTTTTCTGGGAGCGGCCATCGCCGCCCTAATTCAGTTTGGCGACTTGTTTTTCCTTGTTTACGTTGCGTTAGTTTTTCTCGCGGCGCAACTTATTGAGACTGTTTTGCTTACGCCTTGGTTGGTTGGTGATAGGATCGGTTTGCACCCTCTCGCAGTTATTTTTTCGCTGATGGTTGGTGGCTACGTATTCGGCTTCGCAGGAATATTATTAGCTCTTCCTTTCTCCGCCGTTGCTATGGTCCTGTTACGCCATTGGCATCAAGTTTATATTGAAAGCCTCCCTTACTTGAGAAAAAAAGAAGACGAAGATTGAGTAAAGATTTCTCCCATCAATTGCCTTTGTTTTTAGACTATAGTGCGCAAGTTGATGATGAATTTAATGAGTTCGTTGGGAACCACGCAGATAGAATTCTTCTGAATAGGGGCCTTACTCTTGTTTGCGGTCTCCGATCTAGCGCGAAAACTCAATTTATAAAAGCTCTACTCAAGGAAGCTAGACTCAGGGAACTAGAGACCTTTTTCATCGAGACCAATATCTCTCATAATCCCTTTGCTTTTGAGAAAGCTGGGACATGCGATTTAGTTTGCATAGATAATTTTAACGAGGTCTGCGGTATTCCCGAGTGGGAGTTATCGCTTTTCCATTTAATTAATTTGATGGAAGATACAAAGAAAAAACTAATATTGGGCACATCAGTCACTCCTGATAATCTTAAGGTAAGTTTGGC
>CAJWLI010000001.1 GCA_913043075.1 uncultured Gammaproteobacteria bacterium | reverse complement strand
ACAGGCAAAGCAACAACTGCTAACCCTGACCAAAGCATAATTTCACCGAAGTAGTTAGGATGCCTAGACCAAGCCCACAACCCTGTGTGAACAAACTTTCCAGAATTCTCCAGCTCTCGATTAAATTCAGATTTCTGGTGATCAGCCAATACTTCAACGAAAAAACCTACCAACCAAAAAGCAGACCCCACGAAAAAGAAAACACCCAAAGAGTTTTGTTTATCAGAGGTAATGGCTGCCAGAGCAGCACCACAAGTGACGCAAACCCAAAGCCCCTGAAGAGACCAGGTCATCAAAAATTGGAAGAAATTAGTTTTAATCACTTTAAATCTGGAGTCTTCACCAGCTGATCTAATTCGAGAAAACAAAAATGTTCCCAATCGAAATGCCCACAAAAGAACAAAAATCCCTATCGTAAGTTTTCGCGCTCCCAGATCATCCGACATTACCAAAGCAAAAATTATTATCGAGACATAGGTTAAGCTGCCCGTAAGATCAAAATATTTCTCTGTCTGAAAAAGAAAAGAGGGGACGAAACAAATCCACTGAATAAGAAAGGCGAAGACCACCGAAATAGAAAAAAGAGGCAATCCATAGATTTGCATACTTCCATCGCTACCAGCCCAAGCTAGCAAAAAACCAAAGAGTACACTCGCTAAAATAGCCAATATCCAAACGTAATTTCCACTCATACAAATCACTCTTTTATTAGACCGTTACTAAGAAGATGCCTATTAGCCTACATCAGTTAACTTAGATCACTGTTTAATAAGAATCTTTTCAAGAAAAACTAAATTCTCCTTGATCAATCACAATCTCGTTGTTTTGATTTTCAGTGCGAAAAAGAGCTTTTTTTCCAACTATCCACATAGAGACTGTCAGCGAATCGCCAGGAATCACTGGTTTTGAAAATCTCGCGTTCATTGAAAGGAAGCGGCCTGCATCACCTTCACACAACCCATGGAGCAAAGCTCTTCCCGTTATACCATATGTGCACAAACCATGAAGGATGGGTTTGTCAAACCCGCCCATTGCGGCAAAAGATGGATCAGAGTGAAGGGGATTACGATCTCCTGAAAGTCGATATGTTAGAGCTTGGTCTTCTCGGGTGGCATATGTGATTTTTTTATCTGGAGATCTGTCCGGAAATTCTAGTTTGTCTGATGGACCACGATCGCCTCCCCAACCTCCTTCACCGCGACAAAAAAGTGAGGTCTTAGTTCGCAGAAGCGGTTCCCCTGTCTTAACGTTACGAGATTCAGAAGTAAACTCCAAGACTGCAGCAGAACCTTTGTCCCAAATCGCGCTACATTCTCCGACACTCTCAATCTCTCCATCAGGTGGAATCTCTCCCAGCAACTCAATTCCTTGTTCTCCGTGAACCATCAGGGCAGGGTTAAAAGATCCGACCTCTTTCATTGGGATGCCGCCGCCTCCTATAATCACTGCAAACGTAGGAAAAACTTTTTGAACAACATCTTTAGTATTTTCCGTTGTATATTGCAGCTCATCAATGCCGGCACCAATTCCGACCGCATAGAGTAGCGCATCTTTTGAGTTCCAACTTCTATTAGATGGCTGCCCTCTTTGTCCAACAGCATTAGGATCTATGGCCATACTTCTCTCCTCAATAAAGGTTATTCACAGCGAATCGAATGATAATATACTACTAGATTGATATAAAAAAAGCAGGAAGGTTAAAACGATTGGAAGACGAAGAAAAGTTTGTCGTATGCGCTATCTACCAGTTCATAAAAACGGATAATTTAGAGAGCCTACGCAAAGAAATAGATGCAATCTTTGAACAAAACTCTATTCGAGGAACTGTTTTAATCGCGAGAGAGGGGATCAATGGTACGGTCTCCGGCCGTGAGACCGGCATTAATGATTTTTTAGTCTTCCTTTCACAAAAGGGTTTTAAAAAACTGTCAGTGAAAAAATCGGTAACAAGTCAACAACCCTTCTTACGAAGGACTGTAAAAATAAAACGTGAAATCGTAACCATGGGTTTGCCTGACATTGATCCTCTCGCCTCTGCTGGGACCTATATCAAGCCTGAAGACTGGAATGAGATGATCTCGGATCCGAACGTTATTTTAATAGACACTCGAAATGAATATGAAATAAAAGTTGGAACCTTCCCGGGCGCGATTAATCCGGGAACAAAAACATTCAGGGAATTTCCGAAATTCGCAAAGACCTATTTAAAAAACAAAAGCGAGAAAAAAATAGCAATGTTTTGCACGGGAGGTATACGTTGCGAAAAGTCTACTTCTTTTTTGAAGGAAAATGGTTTTGAAAACGTGTTTCATTTGGAGGGAGGTATACTTAAGTATCTTGAAGAGGTTCCGACGGAGAAATCCCTCTGGAACGGAGAGTGTTTTGTCTTCGACAATAGAGTAACCGTAGACCAGGATCTTCAAGAGGGCTCATTCGAGCAGTGCCATGCCTGCCGAACACCAATAAGCAAAGAAGATAAGTTAAGCCAAGATTTCGTAAAAGGGATTAGTTGTCCTCATTGCATAGAGACTAAGACAGATCACGATAGATTGAGGTTTAGGGAACGACAAAAACAAATTAACCTTGCAGCACAGCGAAAAGAAATTCATTTAGGCGAGGAAGCCAAAAAAGATCAAAAAAATCGAAAACGAGAAAAAAAAGAGCGGCTGAAGAAAATATCTGGTAAACGTGATAGTTTTACAGACAGTTCTTATTAGGGAAATAAATATTTTTAGAGGAGTAAGCGAATGAGTTGGGGTTTTGATACAGATCCAGAATTTCAAAGTGTTTTAGATTGGGCAACCGAATTCGTCGACAAAAAAGTTGCGCCTCTCGATTTAGTCCTTAACGAGAGCTATATGGTTAATGACCCCGACTTCATTAAGTTGGTTCGGCCTCTCCAAGAAGAAGTTAAAGATAGAGGGCTCTGGGCTTGCCATTTAGGTCCTGATCTGGGTGGGCCCGGTTATGGCCAACTCAAACTAGCTTTACTAAATGAAATACTTGGAACGTCGCGCTTTGCCCCCATCGTATTTGGATGTCAGGCACCAGATTCGGGTAACGCAGAAATCCTAGCTCATTATGGAACCGAGGAACATAAAGAGAAATATCTTAAGCCACTTCTTGATGGAGAAATTGTTTCTTGCTTCTCAATGACCGAGCCTCACGCCGGTGCAGACCCGACCATGTTCAAATGTATGGCAGTTGAAGACGGAGATGATTATGTAATTAATGGAGAAAAATGGTACTCCTCAAACGCAAGACATGCTTCTTTTCTTATAGTTATGGTAGTAACCGACCCAGAAGCCGCTCCTCATCAAAGAATGAGTCAATTCATTGTTCCAGCTGAAACTCCGGGAATAAACATATTAAGGAACGTAGGTGTTGGAACCGAAGCTCCGGGGAAAGGTTCCCATGGGTACATTAGATACGAAGACGTGCGAGTTCCAAAAAGCAACATGCTTGGACCCAGAGGTCAGGCGTTTGCAGTTGCCCAAACCCGCTTAGGTGGAGGGCGGATTCATCATGCAATGAGGACCTTGGGTCAAATCAAGAAAGCTTTCGACATGATGTGCGAGAGAGCGCTATCTAGGCAAACAAAGGGTGAAATACTGGCAGACAAACAGATGGTACAGGAAAAAATAGCGGATTCTTGGATAGAGATGGAACAGTTTAGACTATTGGTGCTCAGAACCGCTTGGAGAATAGATCAGTATAATGACTACTTAAAGGTCAGAAAAGATATCGCTGCAATCAAGGCTGCGATGCCAAAGGTATATCATGACGTAGTATCCAGAGCGCTCCACATTCACGGTTCGCTTGGAATTTCTAACGAAATGCCCTTTACCTCCATGCTCATCGGCTCCTATGCAATGGGGCTTGCAGACGGACCAACAGAGGTACACAAAGTAACCGTAGCTAGGCAAGTCCTGAGAGATTACGAACCCTCTCAGGACCTTTTCCCTTCATATAGCCTTCCACGTCGGCAAGAAGATGCCATCGCTCTTTATGGCGATCAAATAGAACGAGAAATAGCAACTTGGTAATAAGGAAAAAGAAATGAATCACGCACAATTAGGTCTTTCCAATGATGAGCTTTTGAGCACTACTAGGGCAGTCAGAAAGCGACTTGACTTAGAACGATCGCTATCGATGGAAGTTGTAAAAGAATGCATGGAGATGGCCGTGCAGGCGCCCACAGGTTCAAACTCTCAAAGCTGGCAATTCGTATTTGTAACCGATCCCGAAAAGAGAGCGAAAATTGGAGAACTCTATCGCCAAGCGTTTAGCCTTTACAAAGAGATGCCTATGGCTATTCACAAACTTCATTCGGAATCTGACGACAAAGATTTGACGAACAGTCAGGAGAGATCTGCCTCTTCAGCCGATTATTTGGGCGAAAATATGGGTAAAGTGCCAGTGATGATGATTCCTTGCATCGCTGGAAGGACCGACAATGCTGAGAGCAACAATGTTTTAGCACAATCAGCTCTTTATGGGTCTATCATACCAGCCGCCTGGAGTTTCATGCTCGCCGCCAGAGCCAGGGGGATAGGGACTGCTTGGACTACTTTGCACCTGATGCACGAAAAGGAGATAGCTGAACTCATAGGTATCCCTTACGATGAATTTATGCAAATAGCCCTTATTCCGATAGCCTACACAAAAGGAACAAGTTTCAAGCCGGCATACAGGCCCGACGTTGAAGAAATAATGCATGTTGATGAGTGGTGATTTCGTAAATCCGATCGGAAAAAGATGATTAGCGATCCTTAGAGAACAGCTTTATGAATAGTGATCCCAACCGATTCGCTCAAAAAAGATTGACTGAAATAGCTTTGATGGAAGAGGGATTTCTTCCGCTTGACGAGGCGGCGCTGCTGCTAGCTATTGAAATCGGAGAAGATGCTGGCATTCAGCAATATCTTAATAGGATCGATTCACTTGCTGAAGACTTTAATCTTTACAGACAATCCGTACCTGAAATAACTGGTGCAAAAGCCATGATTTCTTTTTTTTATAAAGAAACCGGTTTTGCTGGAAATAAAAGCAATTATTTCGACCCAGCTAATAGTTACCTAAACAAAGTAATCGATAATCGAGTTGGCATCCCGATTAGCCTCGCTATACTGCAGATGTCTATTGGAGCTAGGTTAGATATCCCTGTAGAGGGAATTGGCTTCCCAGGGCATTTTCTTGTTCGATATAAAGAAGATGGCGGATCGCTAGTCGACCCTTTTTTTGGCAGAGAACTCAACACACACGATTGTAAAACATTGTTAAAACAGATTTCCGGGGGTCGTTTGGAACTCGACAATACTCATCTTCGAGTGGCGACAAAAAGAGAAACTCTTGTTCGATTAATTGACAATCTGAAAAGTATTTTCTGGAGGAAAAAAGAGTGGAAACAATGCCAACGCTGCATTGAAAACCAAATCCTTCTCTCGCAAAAAAAAAGCCAATTCGAACTGCAATTAGGGGCCGTATTCGAGATGCGAGGAGCCCAGCCTAAAGCAGAAAGAAAATACAAAGAAATAATAACAGATCAGGAGTTCAGTGAAGACATACGCTCTATCGCGATTAAACGCTTATCATCTTTTGCCCGCCAGCCAACAGTTATACATTAAGTCGTTGACAAGAGCTCTAATGCTGCCGCAGCTCTTCGAGAGACACTGTCCTTTTGTTTCTCTAAATCTAACTCTCGTTCACTTCCCATAGCACCAACTAGATATCTCTTATAAACACCTTGTCCGATAGCAGCCAGACGCCAGTGAGAGAATGCCCGATAGTAGTTAACCTTAGAAATATCCCTTCCAGTTTTATTGGCATAAACATTAAGAAATTCTTCTCGTGAAAAGAAACCTCCCGCTGCAGTTGGAGCCTGATCTCCCTCTCCTGGTTCTGGGACCTCTTCAAGAGTAAGCCAATTGTTTAGAACGTAACCCAAATCAGCTAAGGGATCCCCCAAAGTGCAAAGTTCCCAATCCAAGACAGCTCTGACGTGGCCACCGGAAACGATCATATTTCCTAATCTAAAATCGCCATGAACTATGGCCGACCCAATTTGTTCTGGAAGGTTTTGAAGCAAAAGCTCACAGCTTTCTTCCATCTCAGGAATTTCGTGAGTTTTTGAGGCATTCCACTGAGCGACCCATCTTTTTATTTGTCGACTAAGATAACTGTCCTTCCTACCGAGGTCACCGAGCCCAACATCATCTGGATCAATCGCATGCAAAGAACATAGTATTTCCACAACGTCTCTGCTTATTGATTGTTTGTCGTCTACAGAGAGAGAGGAGGAAATAACCGAGTCGTTTAAGACATCGCCCTCAACGAAGTCCATCGTATAAAAATCTGCACCATTAATAGAGCCATCTTCGCAAAGCCCAAGCGTTTCAGGAACCGGAACTGCAGTGTTCTTAAGAGATGAGATTATCTTGTGCTCTCTAACCATATCATGCGCAGAATTGAGAATTTCTCCTAACGGAGGACGTCGCAGGACGAGAGACCGACCAGAGCTGTCCTCGCAATGAAAGGTAAGATTGGAATGGCCTCCTGCTATCAACGAAAAAGACAGTGGCATTGAAAGTTCCGAGATTTCCTTTTTTAGCCAATCGGAAACTAGCTCATGGTTGATGCCTTCAATCAATAATCTCTCCTCAGAGGTTGACTCCAAAAGGTTACCAAGATTGTGATAAATTATCAGTTTTAAGGGTGCTTGATTATATGAAATCAGTTATATGCCATGAAATAAGCGATGACATCTCTTCTGTCAGTTTCGAAGAAATCAATTTGGAACGACCTAAAAGTACAGAGGTGCAAGTTAAAATTATGGCCTGCGCGGTTAATTTCCCTGACATCCTTATGATTCAGGGCAAGTATCAGTTCAAACCTCCCCTCCCCTTTTCTCCAGGAGGTGAGTTTGCAGGAGAGGTAATAAATGTAGGTGAGGAAGTCACTCGATTCTCAGTTGGAGAGCGGGTCGTCGGAGGAGCTAGGTACGGGGGATTTAGCGAGGCTATTAATATCGAAGAAAATTCTTTGAGACGTCTGCCAGAAAACATTAGTTTCGAGAAGGCGGCCTCTTACAGCACAGCTTATTTAACTGCCCTAGTCGCTCTTAAGGTCCGAGGAAATCTCAAACCAGATGAAACTTTATTGGTGCACGGGGCGACCGGCGGAGTGGGAATGGCTGCAGTTGACTTAGGGAAGCACATGGGAGCAAGAGTAATAGCGACCGGCGGAACGGACCAGAAGCTCAAGATAGTTAAAGAGCGTGGTGCAGACCATGTAATCAACTACAGCATGCCTAATGAATCTTTAGGCGGGTTTAAAGAACGAGTGAAGGAATTAACAGATGGAAAAGGAGCCGATGTGATATTCGATCCTGTCGGGGGAACCGTTTTTGATGAGAGCATGAGATGCATTAATTGGAATGGGCGAATATTAACTATCGGCTTTACTTCAGGGGTCTGGCCGCAAGCGCCGGTAAACCATATTTTGATAAAACAAATAAGCGTCATCGGAGTGCGAGCGGGAGAAATTGGGCGCCGAGACCCTGAGCTAGGCAGACAAACTCGCGAAGAGATATTTGAACTTTTAACGTCTGGAGCGATAGATCCTCATGTCTGCGCCGCATTTCCCCTGGAGAGTTCCATCGATGCGATGAAACTGCTAGAAGAGAGAAAAGTTGTCGGAAAAGTAGTGGTTACGGCAAACGGTTACTCCCTCAGCAAAGGAAGTTAAAAAATCACACCGTCGGAGTATAACTGATCAATCTCATCGGCGGAGAAGCCAAGCTCCTCTAAGACGCAGCGAGTGTGTTGACCTTTGTATGGCGGGTCTGAAACAGGCCGAGTCATTTCGCCAGAAACTTTGATGGGATTAGCCACAGTCCATTTAAAATTTGGATCTTCTGATTCCGTAGACGTAATTATCCCATTCTCGATAAGGTGTGCATCTTGGACAACTGAAGTGAGATCCTCCACTACTCCATGTGTTAAATCATATTCGTCCAAACAAAGACAGATATCCTTTAAAAGCATTGATTTTATCTTTCTTGAAAACATCTCCTTTGCCAAGCTCTTATTTTTGAATAAATTTTTGAGCTCAGAGAATCTTTCGTCTTCAAGCCAATCCTCTTGTCCCAGCGCTTTTGCTAACCTAGGCCACTCCCTTTCAGGATCGGTCAGCACTAGGGTTATATAGCGACCATCTCTAGTCTCGTAAACATCTGCGAAGGGACTTCTTGTTTTTTTTTGTAAGAAAGATCCCAGATCAAAACCAGAAATAGCACCCTGAAGCCCCATCCCGTTAGCCCAGCAGCCATTTGCAACAAGAGAAGTTTCGACAAAGGATCCTTTCCCCGTGTGCTCACGTTTCAGCATGGCCATTAGAATTGCGGCAAAAAGGGCCATGGCCGTTGAATGATCTCCAACTCCTCCGGCAGGGAAAGCCGGGGGATTATTCATCTGCCTTGTCAGCTCCATAATCCCTGTCTGGGCAAACCACGCTGTCGTATCGAAACCTTTTTTATTGGAGTCGGGTCCGAGATTTCCATATCCAGTTACTTGAGCCAGAATTAGACGAGAATTGAATTCGTGAAGCGTCTCAAAATCTAAATCATAATCTGTCAATTGATCGGATCTGAAGTTTGTTACTAAAATGTCGGCCTCTTCTAACAGACGAAATAAAACCTTTTTCCCTTGTTTTGAACGAATATCAAGAGAGAGCCCTCTTTTGTTACGACTTGTAAGTTGCCAGTTGTAATCTGACTTCCAGTTACCATGAAGTCGCCGATAACCGTCTCCGCTAGGGGGCTCTATCTTGATTACTTCTGCGCCGAAATCTCCCAATAGGGTTGCAGCACCGGGCGCTGCTAAAAAGCTCGCTAAATCAACGACTTTTAATCCATCAAAAAGGTATTTCACAGGCAAATCTCCCAGTTGATTGCAACAAAACCTCAGAACGCATATCTTAACCAAAATTCTCAAATAAGCGCTAAAGTAAATGTATAAAATCTACAAGGAAGTGTGGGAAGAACTTACCGAAAAAGACGGGCCTTTTTCTGTTAAGGAAATCGAAGTGAGAGGGTCACCTATGCGTATCTATGACAAGGCGCCTAGCAACCTTCGAGACATATGGCAGCCAACAAAGGAGTTTGCTGCCTCAGAATATCTTGTCTTTGAAGATCAGCGCTGGACCTACGACCAAGCTCACCAAGAAGTGTCCTCTGTTGCTAGTTGGCTTAGAAATCAAGGCATCTCTAAAGGAGATAGGGTAGCCATCGCCATGAGAAACTATCCTGAGTGGATTCTCATCTACTGGGCCTGTGTCACTACTGGAATCGTTGTAGTAGGGATGAATGCTTGGTGGGTCGCAGATGAAATGGAATATGGGCTCTCAGACTCGAAGCCGAAAGTGCTTTTTGCAGATAGCGAGCGTCTTCAGCGATTTTTCGAAATTAACTCCGACTTTGCAGGAATGAAAGTTGTAGGAGTCAGAACAGAAAAAGGACAGCCCAGCGTTATAGACTATCAAGAAGTGAAGGAAAGTTCGGCTGCTTCGCCGGAAGTTGATATTGAACCAGATCATGATGCATGCATTTTTTATACGTCTGGCACAACCGGTTATCCCAAGGGAGCTCAACTGACTCACCGGGGATGCGTACACAATATTATGAACCTCGCCTTTGCGGGACAACTCAGTTTGTCAGCTACGTGCCGCACTCAGATGGTTCCCGAACCCAACCCAAAAGACACTCCCACTCCAAGCGCTCTGGTTACCACTCCGATGTTTCACGTAACCGCAAACAATTGTGTTGCCCACATGACTACGATTGCAGGAGGGAAATTAGTTCATATGTATCGCTGGGATGCGAGTGAAGCACTCAGGCTGATAGAACGAGAAAAGATAACCTCGATGTCGGGGGTGCCGGTTATGTCTCGCGAATTGCTCAGTCATCCAGAATTTAAAAAGTACGACACCTCTTCGCTGTTAAATCTAGGTGGAGGTGGAGCGCAGTTGCAGCCCGATCTTGTGGAAAAAATTGATTCCTCGGGAGAGGCTCGCCCAAGCACAGGTTATGGGATGACTGAAACCTGCGGCATCATTACGTCCATTGCTGGAATATTTTTTTTAGATAAACCAGAAAGCTGTGGTCCTGCCATGCCTGTTTTTGAAACAAAAATTGTGAATGCCGATGGAACGGAACAGCCAAACGGCCATGACGGAGAACTATGGGTCAGGGGCGCGCCAGTTATTAAGGGATATATCAATCGACCCGACGCGACGAGAGAAGCTATTACCGATGGATGGCTCCACACTGGGGATGTAGCCAGATGCGACGAGGAAGGGTTTATATTTATAGTCGACAGGGTAAAAGACATGGTTCTTCGAGGAGGAGAAAATATCTATTGCTCAGAGGTTGAAACAACCTTGCATAAAATTTCAGAAATTTCAGAATGTTCGGTTTTTGGTGTTCCAGACGACAGACTTGGGGAAGAAGTCGGTGCGGTAATCTATATAGTTCCAGGGTCAACAAAAACAGTGACAGAAATTAGGGAGTTCTGCTTCTCACACATGGCCAAACATAAGGTTCCTAAATACATTTGGTTTAATGAGTCACCGCTTCCTCGGAACGCGAATGGAAAATTCCTAAAACGAGAGCTGCGGGAAAGCCTGGATCTAAAAAATGCTCTTTGATAGACAAATCGTCGATTTGAAACTTCTAATAAGTTATCCTTGAGGCTTCCATGCGATGCACCGGTATCGTTATTTGATCGCTAGCAAAAAGGACCAAATTAATGCTGAAACACGAGCGTCTCGCTGACTGGCTAGAAGAAATCAGATCTCTTTGTGAGCCTGATTCTCTTGTTATATGTAATGGCAGCACCGAAGAATATAACCAGATGATGAATCTTCTTTTGAAATCCGGGGCAGCCAGAAAACTCAATGAAACAAAGAGACCCAACAGTTATCTAGTTCGTTCTGATCCTGCTGATGTAGCTAGGGTCGAGAGCAGGACTTATATTTGCTCCGAGAGTGAAGGGGAAGCCGGTCCAAATAATAATTGGGAAAACCCCGAAACAATGAAAGCTACTCTTCATGGATTGTTTAAAGGTTGCATGCGAGGAAGGGTAATGTATGTAATACCCTTCTCGATGGGACCGGTTGGTTCTCCAATAGCCCACATTGGGGTAGAAATTACGGACTCGCCTTACGTAGTTGCAAGTATGCACATTATGACTAGAGTAGGAGAAAAAGTTCTTGAAAAGCTTGGCGGAGACGGAGAGTTTGTTCCTTGCGTTCACTCAGTTGGCGTTCCGCTCGAGAGTGAAGACGAAGACTCAATCTGGCCATGCAATCCAGAAAACCTTTATGTAGCTCACTTTCCTGAAACAAAAGAAATCTGGTCCTTTGGATCGGGCTATGGAGGTAATGCGCTCTTGGGAAAGAAATGCTTTGCATTGAGAATAGCTTCCGCTATGGCAAAGGAGCAAGGCTGGCTTGCCGAGCATATGCTAATACTCAAGCTTACCAACCCAGAGGGAACTTCCAGATATATCGCGGGAGCCTTCCCAAGCGCTTGCGGCAAGACAAATTTAGCAATGCTTATTCCAACTATCCCAGATTGGAAGGTGGAAACGGTAGGCGACGATATATGTTGGATGAAATTCGGACCTGATGGGCGACTTTATGCTATCAACCCTGAAGCAGGGTTTTTTGGAGTCGCTCCAGGAACAGGGATGAAGTCAAATCCGAATGCGATGCGAAGTCTAGAAAAAGATTGTATTTTCACCAATGTCGCAGAAACGGATGATGGCGATGTCTGGTGGGAAGGCATGGGACCAGCACCTGATCATCTGATCGATTGGAAAGGGAATGATTGGACCCCAAAGTCCAATGAGCCCGCTGCTCATCCTAATGCACGATTCACCGTTTCAGCAGCTCAATGTCCTGTGATTGCAGAGGAGTGGGAAGAACTCTCTGGGGTGCCTATTAGTGCAATTCTCTTTGGAGGTAGAAGAGCAACGGTTGTGCCTCTAGTGAATGAAGCTAGAGACTGGGTCCAAGGGACTTTTTTTGGATCGATAGTTTCCTCCGAAAAAACTGCGGCTGCCGACGGCAAGATAGGGGAGCTTCGCAGGGATCCGATGGCCATGCTTCCCTTCTGTGGCTACAACATGGCTGACTACTGGTCACACTGGATTAATATGGGAAAAAAGGACAAGGATTCCCTTCCGAAAATCTTTTACGTCAACTGGTTTAGAAAAGATGGAGAAGGGAATTTTGTCTGGCCGGGGTTTGGAGAAAACTCAAGGGTTCTAAAATGGATCTTCGATAGAATTGAAGGAAAAGCAAGCGCTATAGAAACTCCCATAGGTAATTTACCAAGCCCTAACAGCATTGACCTTGAGGGTTTGAATCTTTCAGAAAGAGACTTGGATAACCTGCTCAAGGTAGAAATTGATGGTTGGCTAGAGGAAATACCTTTAATTCGTGATTACTATAGCTCCTATGGAGATAAAGTACCGAAAGAACTGGAGAATGAATTGAACGTACTCACAGAAAAGCTAAGGCGAGCAGAAAAAGTAGCGTAGGAGAACGCATGAGTATTCTTGACAGATACAGTCTTGAGGGAAGAGTGGCCGTGGTCACTGGCGCTGGAAGAGGCATTGGACAGGGAATCGCCGAAGATTTCGCAAAAGCTGGAGCGAAAGTAGTGCTTGCCGCTCGGAGAACAGAAGAAATTAAAGGAGTGGAGCAAAGAATTAGAGAAGCAGGAGGAACTGCTATCGCTATAACTGCCGATGTGACAAAAAGTAGTGACCTTGATAAATTAGGGAGCACTGCGGTCGGGGAATTTGGGAAATTAACCGACTGGATCAACAATGCCGGAGGCTCTCCTCTTCGTATGCCAGCAAAAGAGCTGCCCAGAGAAGAATGGCATAAAACCATAGCGCTTAACCTTACATCTATATACGAGGGCTGCCTTACAGCGGAACGTTATATGAAAAAAGGGTCTATCATCAATATAACTTCGGGAGCAGGAACTGGTCCAGTTCCTGGGAGTGCGCATTATGGAGCGGCCAAAGCTGGAACAAACTCTTTGACATGGACCTTTGCCGCGGAATTCGCCCCAAACATTCGAGTTAACGCGGTAGCCCCCGGAGCAATCCCAACAGAGGTAATGTTAAAAGCAATTGGGAAGGACGAGACACAGTTAGATAGCATTCTAGAAGAATGGAATATTCCTCTCGGCAGACTGGGAACTCCAGAGGATATTTCATCCGCTTGCATATACCTCAGTTCAGATGCGGCCTCTTGGATTAGCGGCGAAATCCTTCGAGTAGGAGGAGGCGCGAAGCCTCGCTAAAACCTAGCTTGAGGTATAAGTAAATTCTTTAGCCATCTTAATAGCCTGATCCATGGGTTTAAAACTGAAAAATAAACACGCGATAGCAATTGCATAATTCACCGCTGCAAGCGAAGACAAAGACAGATTGATCGCGTCTTCTCGGCCAAAGACGTAATCATTCATCAACCCAATTATCAGAGGAGCAAACAAATAGGATAAAAAACTTACACAGATCAAATAGACCGCAATCATCTGACCTCGCAATCGGTTAGGAGAAATAGCCTGGAGAGCAGCATTCGACAAACCTGGTGGCACACCCATAAAAAATGTTATCGGCACCACAATCGCGAGCGCTAGATGAGCATTGTCCAATAGCGGCATCAAAATCGCCAAAGGTGCTAGACCAACAGTTCCCCAGAAACAAACTCTCATCGGTGCATTTGGACTCCCTTTTGCTACCAAGTACCCTGCAAAATATCCAGCTAAGACACTCCCACCAGTTCCAAAAAACAAGGCTATGAAGCCGTATGAAAGACCTATTTCGGTCCTTGTCCATCCATGCGTTCTAACAAAAAACTCAACGATCCAAGTGAGAAAAGCGAAGCCTTGAACAGATAAACAGAGGTAAGCGACAAAGAGAAAAGAAAGAAACTTTTTTCTTGATAGACAAAACTCCCATAGTTCTTTGTAGGAAAAACCCTCATCTTTTTCCGCGCTCACGCCAACTCTTTTCGGTTCTTTGATAGTAAACATCACTGCGGCTAATAGGATTCCGGGAAGTCCAACCGTCACAAGCACAGTTTGCCAGGAAAACATTTCTCCAAAAAATGGCAAAATCACTTTGGGCTGCGCTTCCAGGTAATCGATTAAAGGTCCACCTACGATGTTAGCTAAACCCGTTCCAATAAAGGGAGCAGACGCAACAATACCATAAGCGAAGGGCAGACGATGCTCATCGAAATAATCGGCCAACATTGAAGTTGAAGCAGGGCCCAAGGACGCTTCACCGATCCCAACCCCCATTCGTGCTGTGAACAACTGCCAAAAAGAATTTGCCATGCCTGCCAAAGCCGTCATAAGGCTCCAACTAAAGATTCCAGCGGCAATAACATTTCGTCTACTATATCGGTCGGCTATCCTAGCCAGGGGCAATGTCGTTAAAGAGTATACGGTCGAGAATGCTAGTCCAATAATTAAAGAAATTTCTGTGTCAGAGAGCCCCCCCAAATCTCGTTTTATGGGTCCTATCATCACATTCAATATTTGTCGATCTATGAAAGATAAAGTGGCCGCAATAGTCAGCAAAAAAACCACATACCAGAGGGTCCAATTCGAATAGGTCTTCACAATGTGATAAACCTAATGGGGATTACTCTCTCTCGAAAGGAAATTATCAAGTTTGCTTTACCGTTTTTATTGTTAGCGTTTGACTAGCAGTATAGCTGATTATGGTCCCACATCGACGATTTCCGTGGTAATCTTCCCTTAGAAAACATTGAAGAGATAGCATGTCAGAAGAAATACAAAAAATTGCAACGTGTCCGATACACCAAATCAATCCTATGCACCCAGAGGTTCTTAAATCGCCCTGGTTAATGAACGAGCGGCTAAGAAAAGAAGCCCCGGTTTTCCAGGACCCAAACTCGGGGATATTTTTCGTATCAAGATACGAAGACGTCGTGGAGATGGCAAAAGATTATGAGACTTTTTCTAGCAGGATGCTGTCCTCTAGCAGAGCACTATACTCATCCGAGGACGAAGAACTGCTGGCGATAATGCGAGAAGGTTATGAGAACGTTCCAACAATGCTCACTGAAGATCCTCCACTTCAGCTCAGGTACAGAAAATTTGTAAATAGCGCGTTTTCACCAAAAAATTTAAGGGCTTTGGAGCCCTTCATAGAGGCAGTTTCGAATGAACTAATCGATAATTTCATTGACAAAGGTTCTTGCGAATTTTTAGACGAATTCGGAATACCACTTCCTATCAGGGTTATTTCCTCTCAGCTTGGTGCCCCGGAGGAGGATATCCCGCTTTTCAGGAAATGGACCGAAGCATTTGTTGGAAACCTAAGTGGGCAGTTAGACAGAGAGGGATTGCTGAACGCTGCACGAGACGTCATTGAGTTCCAAAAATACTTCGTGGAAAGAATGGACGAGCGACGAGAAAACCCTGAGGAGGATATTCTCTCGCAAATAGTTAACGCGAGCATTGACGGCGAAAAACCTCTTGAAAATGCTGAGTCTCTATCCATGTTGAGCCAAATCTTGGTTGCCGGAAACGAAACAACCGCTGCATCAATGACTGAAGGAATATGGCTTTTAACCAAGAATCCAGAACAGTATGAACTTATAAAGAAGGACCCTTCTCCAGAAATTATTTCCAATTTCGTTGAGGAGGTGCTGAGATACTCCAGCCCGTCGTCAAATATGTTTCGTCGAGCAACTAAAGATGTCGAGATGCATGGTATAAAAATCCCTAAAGACAGCATTCTTTTTGCTAGGTTTGCATCGGCGAATCAGGACGGAGAAAAGTTCCCCGATCCTTATAAATTCGACATCACTAGAGAGAATCTAAAGGACCAAGTTGCGTTTGGGAAAGGTGTTCATCATTGTTTAGGGGCTGCACTAAGCCGCAGGGAAATGAACATAGGATTTAGAGTTATATTCGAGCGTCTTGAAAACTTTAGGCTTTCAGAAGGAGCACCCCCGCCTGAGTTCTCAGCTAATGCGTTACTGCATGGACTGACAGGCCTTCAAATCGATTTTGATAAAAAAGCCTGAAACCTCAAAAAGGATAGAAGCCTAGCGAGTTTAAAGAGTACTATAGACGCTCAATAATGGTTCCCGTTCCCAGGCCACCACCGCAACACATTGCGATCAAGGCATATTTCCCTCCTCGACGTTCCAACTCATGCAATGCAGTTGTAATCAACCTCGCCCCTGTACTTCCCGTGGGATGACCAAGCGCAATCGCGCCTCCGTTGACATTAACTTTATCAGGGTCGGCGCCAAGATCTTTTTGCCAAGCAAGCACCACAGAAGCAAAAGCCTCGTTCACCTCAAAAATATCAATATCATCCATTGTCAAACCGGCTCTCTCCAGAACTTTCCTTGTTGCAGGTATAGGACCCTTTAACATCGTGACCGGATCGACTCCAACTAGGGTCGTGGCAACAATTTTTGCGCGGGGTTTCAAATCTAAGCGGTCACAAGCCTTTCGAGATGCCATAATGACTGCCGCGGCGCCATCTGAGACCTGAGAGCTTGATCCAGCGGTATGTACGTCTTGTCCTGGAACAGGATCAAGACCAGCCAAGGAATCAAGCGAGGTCTCTCTCAACCCCTCATCGCGATCAACAGTCCGCCTCTCTCCAGTGGGCTCAAATTTTTCGTTTAAGATGGGCGCCTCTATTTTTACAATTTCTCGATCAAACCTTTTTTCCTTCCAAGCCTCGATGGCCTTGTTCTGGCTGTCTAACCCAAATTTATCCGTGTCTTCTCGAGTTATTTGATATTCTTCGGCGATCAACGCCGCGCCCATAAATTGACTGGTAGGTTGATACAAATTGCCGTAGTCCTCGCCCATTGGGTTGCCATCTTTCATAGCTGAACCTAAAGGAACCCTAGACATCATCTCTACGCCACAGCTCATCACAATATCCTCTATACCTGAAGCAACCATTGTCGCTGCCATAGAGGTCGCCTGTTGACTCGATCCGCATTGAGCATCTACGGTAGTAGAGGGGACTTCGAGAGGCAATCCTTGAGAAAGCCAGGCGATTCTTGCAATGTTAAAAGTTTGCTCTCCCACTTGGGAAACGCATCCGCCGATGACTTGATCAATATTTTCAGGTGCAACTTTAGCTCGATTAAGCGCAGCCTTCTGCACCAACCCCAACAGATCCGCTGGTTTTAAGCCCGCTAAACCCTTTCCACGTTTACCAATTGCGCTTCGACATGCCTCAACAATATATACATCACTCATACAACAAGTTCTCCAGAACAGCTTTCATTTTCAAAGAGCATAAGGGTGCGCAAGTAAATACGCAACTATTTGAAATTTTTGATCGCTATACTTTTTCTAATGGAACCCCGCTCAAACAATAGGTACCATCCAACCCACAGTTATTAAAAAGTGATTATAGATTGGAAAAGACAGCTGTGATACTTGGCGTAGGACCAGTCGAAGGATTGGGGGCAAATTTATCTATGCATGCAGCAAGGGCTGGGCTTCACGTTTTTATTTCTGGGAGAACTAAGTCTGCTATAGAAAAAATAGCTTCAAAGATAATTAACGAAGGGGGCAAGGCAACTGCCTTTTGCGCCGACGCAACTGATCCTGAAGAGGTCAGCTCGCTAGTCGATAGAGCGGAACAAGCTGGTCCCATAGATCTTGCTGTCTACAATGCTGGAAATGCTTTTCCCGGAGATTTCATCACCATGTCACCTGGATATTTTGAGGAAGCATGGAAAGTTTGCACGTTTGGAGGATTTCTCTTTTCCCAGAATGTAGTGAAGAAAATGTTAACTCGAGGGTCCGGAACGTTGCTTTTCACAGGCGCGAGTGCCTCAGTAAGGGGTAAGCCAAACTTCTCAGCTTTTACTGCAGCTAAAGCGGGGCTTAGGGCATTATCACAGAGTTTAGCGAGGGAGTTTCAGCCAAAGGGCATTCACGTGGGACACATTATAATTGATGGTGGGATCATGGGCGAGAAAATTACATCAAATTACCCAGATTATGTCGCTTCAACCGGAATCAATGGCTTAATTGGACTTGATGGTATATCGGAGACGTTTATGTACCTGTATTCTCAGCCCAAAAATGCGTGGACACACGAAATAGACATAAGAACTTTTAAAGAAAACTTTTGATTACCATTTGGGTTGACGCAGACGCTTGTCCGAAGGGCGTTAGAGAGATCCTCTGCCGGGCAAGCATCAGAACAAAAATTCGAACAAATTTTGTGGCGAACTCAGTTATCCCTCTTCCTAAAGTACAGCAAATTAACTTTGTTCAAGTCCCCAGGGGATTCGACGTCGCTGACGACGAGATCTTAAAACGGGCTAGCCCAAAGGATCTCGCGATAACATCAGACATTCCCTTAGCAGCCGATCTAATAGATAAAGAAGTCGCTGTGATAAGCCCGCGTGGTGAGAATTTCACCAAAGACACGATAAAACAGAAACTGGTGCTGAGAGATTTCATGGAAACTATGCGATCTTCAGGTGAACACAGTGGCAGATCAAAACCGCTAGCTAAAACAGACCTCCAGAAATTTGCTAACGCTTTGGACCGATATATCACAAAACATAAAAATATCTAATCAAGCACCTCGCATACATCTAAAATCATACAACTGTATTCAAATAGAATACATTGATTTTGAAGACTTTTTCATCTATGGAAAGAGGTGGCGAATTATGCATAGTAATCACTTACTATCTTTGAAAGGTCCTTTTTTCTCGACGAAATCAATTTCTTGATCTACATGTTGCCTTTCTTGATCGAGATAACTAGAAACCGCTTCAGAAAAAGAATTATTAGCAATCCAGTGAGAGCTATAAGTGTGAATCGGCATATAACCTCGCGCTAACTTGTGAGCGCCCTGCGCTCCCGCCTCTACTCTCTTAAGATTGTTCTCAATTGCAAAGTCTATAGCTTGGTAGTAGCAAACCTCAAAATGAAGGTAAGGATAATCTTCGACGCACCCCCAATTACGTCCATAGAGGCACTCGGATCCAATGAAGTTAATCGCCCCTGCTATGTACCTACCGCCTTTCTTGCACATTATCAGTAAAATATGCTCTGCCATGGTTTGACCAACCATCGAGAAAAACTCCCTCGTTAAGTATGCAGAACCCCATTTTCTATTTGCTGTGTCAAGGTAGAAGTTATAAAAAGCGTCCCAATGACGCTCAAGGATTTCTTTGCCAGTTATGCGCTCAATGACTACCCCAGATTCTACGGCGCCTTTACGCTCTCTTTTTATGTTTTTTCGCTTCTTTGAGGCTAGACTATCTAAGAATTCACTGAATGAGCGGTAGTCTCGGTTTTCCCAATGAAATTGGCTATGCGTTCGCTGAAGAAACCCTAATTTAGATAGGCCCTGCCACTGTTCTTTTTCTAAAAAAGTCAGGTGAACGGATGAAGCTTTTAGTCTGTCTGCCAAAGATAAAAGCCCTTGGGCCAGTTCCGTTTCTAAACCCTTCGAATCAACGCGATCACTAACCAACAATCTTCTGCCAGTTGCCGGCGTAAAAGGGATGCTAATTTGCAACTTAGGATAATAACGACCTCCCGCCCTCTCAAACGCGTCTGCCCACGCATAATCAAAAACGTATTCCCCTTGAGAATGACTCTTTAAATAACTCGGAACAATTCCCAACAATTCTCCACAGGAGCTCTCTAAGCCTAGATGACATGGGGACCAACCAGATTCCGAGCAAGCAGATTTGCTTTCTTCGAGCGCTCGAAGAAAGCTATATGAAGTGAACGGGTCAAACGTTGACCCTTTGGGTGCAGCGCATTTGTCCCAGCAGCTCTGGTCTATTTCCCTTATGTCAGGAAAGACCTTAATCACATAATCTGAATTTGAAATTTTTTTACTCGGAATGCATTACTAAAGCATTTCTCCCGCAACTAGCTCCAACGCTTCTTGCTGACCCGCGCCAATTAACATGCTACCAATTTTTCCGGAGGCACTGGCTTCCTTCCAAACCTGCAGACGTTCTTTGATTCGCTCAACTGGACCTACCAGATGGCACGCATCGACCAGTTCGTCTGGAACCGCCGCCATGGCTTCATCTTTCTTTCCAGACAAGAAAAGATCCTGGATCTTTATCGCGGCGTCTTCATATCCCAAGGCTTTAGCATAGTCATTATAGAAATTTTTGTTCCGAGCTCCCATGCCGCCAATGTAAAGCGCCATGTTTCCTTTTATTGGCATTCTGCAATGATCAAGATTATCCCCAATCATGACAGTGACAAAAGGGGCAACATCGTATTCAACCAATGACCTGCCGGATTTGCTGAGCCCACTCTGAATAGAGTCAACCAAGACATCGGTTTTTTCTGGAGGCATCCATATAGGGAACACTCCGTCTGCTACCTCGCCTGAGGTCTCTAAGCCTTTTGGTGTAATCGCAGCAGTATAGATCTTTATTGAAGTATCAGCTGCCAACATGCTTTTTAAAGGCTTGCCAAGTCCAGTCCCGTCTTCGCCCTGGTAAGGCATACTATAATGGAACCCCTGATGCTCTACCGGTTCTTCTCTAGCGAATATCTTTCGCATGATGTCAATGTATTCTTTTGTTCTAGTCATAGGTCTGCCGTATGCTACCCCGTGCCAACCCTCCACGACTTGAGGGCCAGAAGCACCTAGACCGACTATAAATCGTCCATTTGAGAGCTGATTGAGGGTCATCGCAGTACTGGCGGTGCAAGCTGGACTGCGTCCAGGCATTTGCATTATGGCTGTTCCAACCTTGATCTTTTCGGTGTGAGCGAGAATCCAGGCTGCCGGAGTTACAGCATCTGATCCGTAAGCTTCTGCTGTCCAGACAGAGTCATAACCCATACTCTCTGCTGCCTTTATTCTATTGATATCTATCGCGATATTTTTTCCGCCTAGACCATTTAAAATTCCTAGCTTCATGTCTTATTCCTTGTGTAATTAATCTCTATCTTCTTTTTTAAGCGCTCAAGTTCCTTAATAATTCTTTGGCGTGTTCGTCATCACGCGCGGGCAAAGATCCCATAGTTCGGTCAACTAGACCAGAGTATCGATTTTTGAACTTATCCACCACCTGATCCAGTTCTCCCACTATGGCAAATTCGTTTAGAATCTCATCAGTGATGAGAGATCCCATTTCATCCCAATTCCCCATCTTTGATAATTTATTCAATTCAGGCTGCAAATCTCCCCAACCATGAGAACCAAGAACCGGCGCATAGGCAGGAGTAGAGCCATAAAATGCTATCTGCTTGCACACCGCTTTTTTTGTAGCATTGAACTCTTCCTCATTTTTGCCAGTCACAATGAAGCCCGGGTACGATATCTGGAAGTCCGACCTTGACCGGCCCGCCTTTTCAAGACCCTTTTCAACAGCAGGAAGCGTCACTTCCTGTAAATATTTTTTCGTCGTAAAAGAATGAATAATAACTCCGTCCGCTACCTCGCCTGCGACCTCAGTCATCAACGGACCGACCGCCGCCAGCATTACCCGTGGGGCGCCATATTCGCTATCCAAAGGCGTGAACATTGGTGTCATAAGCGAGTGGTCGTAGAAATCACCTTTAAAGGAAAGCTGTGAGCCATTATGCCAGCAGTCCCAGATAGCCCGCATCGCAGAAATGAATTCCCGCATCCTGGCGGCTGGCTTTGACCAGGGCATGCTAAATCGTTTCGTAACATGAGGTCTTATTTGAGATCCCAAGCCCAAAACAAAACGTCCTTTCGAAAAGCTATTAAGGTCATGCCCGATGTTCGCCAAATTCATCGGCGTTCGCGCGAAAGCGACGGCAATTGATGTAACCAATTGAATTTTTTCTGTGTGCTCTGCCGCGAGCAAAAGGGGAAAGAATGGGTCGTGCGATGTTTCAGCCGTAACTGCGCCATGATAGCCAAGTGCCTCGAGTCTCTTGGCATGGGCTGGGACACCTGCGAGATTATCAGTTGATATACCACCGTCTACTATCATATTTTTTCCTCTTTTAAGTCGATTTATTCAAATACTAAATTTATTGCCAGAAAAGGCTTGAAAGGTTCGCTGTGAATCTTTCGGAGAAACACAGGAGATAATATGAGTAGTAATCCCCATCTCCGCATATTCTCTTATACGGTCATGACACTGCTCCTCAGAGCCTAAAATAGCTATGTCTTCAACAAGCTTATCACTCAACGCGCTAGTAGTTTTATCTCTATCTTTGGACGCCCAACCATCTCTTATTGACTCGGCCACATCTTCGTAGCCACACCATGCCAAAAATTTATTGTAAACTGGGGTGGCGTAATAAGGGGCAAAGCCCGCACGTATTAAATTCCTTGAATTCTCTTTATCGTCAGTAACTACAACTTGATGTCTGCAGACAACCTCAACATCCTCAAGTCTCTTTCCAGCCCTTTCTGCTCCAATTCTGATATGTTCCATCATTTTCGGTAGAGCTTCTTTCGGGAATAAATTAAGAATTACACCATCGGAGAACTCTGCAGCTGCCTCCAGCATGCCTGGTCGCAATGCAGCCATATAAACTGGTTGCACCCCATCTTCTACAGGAATCTGTTTGTAGCCACGGCTTTTTACTGTCTCACCAGAGTAATCTGTCTTCTCGCCTCTAAGAATCGACTTAACTAACTGTGTTGTTTCCTTGACCCGAGTTAATGGTTTTTCGAACTTTTGACCGTTCCAGTTTTCCATCATAGTTTGACTAGACGAGCCAAGACCGAGAATAAAGCGTCCCTCTGACAACTCCCACAAAACGCGAGTCGTAGACGCAAGAACCGCCGGTGTGCGGGTGTAGACGGGGATGATAGCCGTACCAATTCTAACCCTCTTAGTGTTAATCGCGACCGCGGCCGCGGTCGTCAACGCGTCAACGCCGCCCGAATCAGCGAACCAAAGGTCATCATAACCCTCTGCCTCAGCGCGCCTAGCCATCTCAATCGTTGCGTTCACTCCTCGCGGATCTGGCAAAGTCAACGCTACCCTCTGACGTATGCTCATTTAATCTCCCTTTCTAAACAATATCGGCGCTTGTTATTTTTTCCTCTCCTCCAAGATTATCAATACCTGGGCGGACTAGTTTTGACTTTTTGCGGCTTGATTTTCTCTCATATTTTTCTGCGCTAGCATAGACAGGCTCAGCTAGATCCCCAGCCCCAAGGGATTTCTGACGCTGAAGCTCTGAAACGTGTCCATATGAAGTGGTTCGCTGCCTTGGCTGCCTACCTACACTTTTGATCAACTTTTCCATCTCGTCTGGGGTAGTCTCTTGTCCGTGGGAAGCACCTGCCGCTCGTGTAATGGTCTCATTCATTAAAGTACCCCCGATATCGTTTACACCAGCTCTCAAACAGGCTTTTATGCCCTCATGCCCCAGCTTGGTCCAAGACGCCTGAATATTCTTGAAATGGGGAGACAAAACTAAACGTGACACCGCGTGAATTAGCACGGCCTCTCGAAATGTAGGGCCCTTCCTGGCTTTACCTTTGAGATAAAGGGGGGATTCCATGTGAATATAAGGCAATATAACAAACTCAGTAAAACCTCCCGTTTTCATCTGGAGATTTTTTACGCGTAGCAGATGCTTCGCCACGTGACGGTAGCGCTCAAGATGCCCGTACATTATCGTAGCAGTGGTGTTGAAACCCTCGTTGTGCGCTGCCTCCATTACCTCGAGCCACTGTGAAGTATTGATCTTGTCTGGGCATAGATCCTTCCTAACTTCATCATCAAGAATCTCAGCGGCAGTGCCTGGAAGTGTTCCCAGCCCCGCTTCTTTAAGCTCTCTCAAAAAGTCTGGTATGGGCAGTCCCAGAGTTTTTGCTCCTTGCCAAACCTCAAGCGGTGAAAAAGCATGGATGTGCATCTCAGGAACCACCTGTTTAATAGAACGGCATATGTCAATATAGGTATTGCCATCATATTCTGGATGAATTCCCCCTTGAAGACACACCTCACTGGCACCTCTGTCCCAAGCCTCCTTTGTTCGTCTCATAATCTCTTCATGGGAAAGATCGTAGGGCCGACCTCTTAAATTTTCGCTCATTTTGCCCTTTGAAAAAGCGCAAAATTGGCATTTGAAATAGCAGATATTTGTGTAATTAATGTTTCGGTTTACGCAGTAGGTAACTTCGTCACCTGCCACTACTTTTCTATATTTATCCGCGGCCTGGCAAACTGCAGTAAAATCAGAGCCTCTTGCCTGCATCATTCTCTCGATTTCAGCCTCAGATAGAGATCCTCTTTCGCTAATTGCTTTTTCAAGGATATAGGTTATGTCACTTGACACACGATCTCTTGGAATAGCCGAAACCAAACCTATATCAAGCTGAGGAGGGGGAATTAAGTCGCCCGCACTCCATGTCTCTGAACGCGCAAAACCAGAGCCGTCAATTGCTTGTAAAACTATCGGGCGAATAGACGGATCCACCCATTTGTCGAGGTCGTTAGCATGGCTGGGATATAGTGCAAGCCTTTCTAGCAGAAGCTTCCCTGCACCCCTTGTTCTGTCGGCCAAATCAACCAAATGAGGCCATGGAGCTTCTGGGTTTACAAAATCTGGGGTAACCGGAGAGACACCTCCCCAGTCGTTAATCCCTGCTCCAACTATTTTTTCAAAAACACCGGGGCTTAAATTTGGCGGGGCCTGGATATTCATCTCAGCACCGAACGCGATTCTTGCCAAGGCAATCGTCCATAGCAGTTCGTTCAAATCAGGCTCGGGGGCTTTGGCCATGAGTGTTTCTGGCTTCGCTCTAAAATTCTGGACAATGATCTCTTGAATATGTCCAAATTCTTCACTCAGCCTTCGTAGAGTTAAGATTGATTTCACTCGTTCTTCTCTTGTTTCCCCAATCCCAATTAAAATGCCTGAAGTAAAAGGCACCTTAGCCCTACCAGCGTTTTCCAGAGTCTCGATTCGCCGAGCAGGGATCTTGTCGGGGGATCCATAATGCGGCATACCTTTTTCAGTTAACCTATCTGAATCACTCTCCAGCATAATTCCCATAGAAACTGAAACAGAACGAAGTTCTTTAACCTCCGATTCACTCATCAGCCCAGGGTTGAGGTGAGGGAACAACCCTGTTTCATCCAGAACGAGTTGAGCCATGTCCTTGAGGTACGAGAGAGTTGAATCCTGTTTGAGCTCTTTAAGCCCCTCCCTAGCCGCCTTATAACGCAGCTCTGGCTTATCGCCCAGGGTAAACAAAGCCTCTTTACAACCAGCATCTGCTCCGTCCCTAGCAATTTTTAGAACCTCTTCCGGTTTTAAATAAGGGGCTTTAAGTTTTCGGGGCACCTGTGCAAAGGTGCAGTAATGGCAAACATCTCGGCAAAGATGAGTGAGCGGGATAAAGACCTTGCGGGAGTATGAGACCAAATTCTGGTGTCCAGCGTCCCTTATTTGTCTGGCCGCTAGGGACAACATCTCAGTATCAGAAAAAGATCCTAGCGCGAGTATCTCGTCATCGCTCAGCCTTCTCTCTAGAGCTTCCTTCAAAAGGATATTTTGAATCGTCATCGGTTTGTTATACCCCAGATAGTTTAGTTAAACGCTCTGCTATTCCGCTCGACTTCAAGTAATTAAAGGTGCTGCTTGAAACCAAGTTCTGGTTTGTATCCCCAATCGTCCTAATTAATACCATAAGGTCCTCAGGCGTATCTATATCCATACCTAAGCCGGGCAAGGTGAGCGTTTCTGGTTCAATTCCTTTGCTCCTCGCGTTCTTAATGTGCTTTCTGTAACTGTCCTTCCCGAACTGGAAGTCTATCGCACTTGGAGGGGATATAGCCATACAGTTCGTGCCTCCAAAGTCTTTAGAAGGAACAATTACTAGTCCACTAGCCTTTGACTGGCTTAGGCCGTCTATAACGGCCTCTAACTCTTCAGTGTTTATCAACGGCACGTCTCCTGGCAAAAATAACATGATATCTGCGTAAGCTTTTTCAAGTAACGCTGCAGCGTGGGTCACAGATTGGATTAATCCTGGATGTTCGGGTTCCGGCTTTACCACGGCTCCATAAGAATTGGCTAAGGAGGCCGCCTCTCCATCGTTCGTAACCACCATTATCGACTGGACTTTAGTACACTTGCTAAGTGCACTTAACACGTCCTTCACCATGGCTATAAAAAACTTAGTTCTTTCTTCTCTGCTTAGGACGCTGGAAAGTCGACTCTTTGCGCATGAAAGATCTCCAATTGGAATAACTGCACACACCTTATTCAAAACGACAATGCCTTAGAAGCTAAGTTCAAGATATGGGCAGCCAGCTTCTTTTTGCGCTCCGAGGAATTCATTAACGTTTGGGTCACTGAAGTCGACAAGTTAAGCGTTGCGATATCATTTTCAAGATTTTTGTCTTTTTGATCTAAAACAAAATCAGTCAATAGCCCCGGGTAACGTTCCTGATAGTACCTGGCGACCCCTAAAGCAGACTCAGCCATGCCCAGCTCGCTCATCAATTTAGCTGCGGGTCCTTTCAGAGCGGCGCCGCCGATTATGTTTGAGACGGCGATCACAGGGCAGCCTTGCTTTTTTATTGCATTGACAACACCATCAAGCGATAGAATGGGGTCGATAGATAAAAATGGGTTAGACGGGCAGATGATAACTGCTTTCAATCCTTGCTCAATAAGATCAAGAGCGGCAGGGTTTAAGATAGCGGATTCGATCCCCTCGAAACTGATGTCCTTGACTTTGGGCTCGCATCTCTCTTTTACAAAGTAATTTTGAAAGCTCAGAGAACCCAGTTCACACTGAATCATAGTCCTGACGGGCTGGTCAGTCATAGGCAAAATTCGATGGGATGCGCCCATTCCATCGGCAAGCAGCATAGTCACCTCCGAAAGGGACAAGCCTTCTTTGAGCTTTGCTGCCCGAAAAATATGAGTTGCTAGATCTCGATCACCAAGCTTAAACCAAGTCTCTCCTCCCAAACGCTCCAGTGCCGACAAAAAATTCCAGGTCTCCCCCTTTTGGCCCCAACCTAACTTGCTGTTGTTGATCCCAGAAAGACTATAAAGCAAAGAATCAATGTCCGGGCAGATAGTAAAGCCTAAGTGCTCAAAATCATCTCCAGTATTCGCTAAAATCGTCAGCTGATCAGGAGGCAACATCTTGGAGAGCCCAAAGGCCAGCTTCGATCCTCCGACTCCGCCAGAAAGCGCAAGGACGCGCTCTTTATTTTTTTCGCTCATTGCTAACCTACCTGAACAGGTCGAATTCCTTGGCACGAATCAATGGGCCTACGCCTTTCAATCCATCCTCCATCGGCTCCTTGGGGTGGTATCCCCGAACTAACACTACTGGCGTTTTTTCGGTCGTTTGACCCATTACTATAGAAGCACCTGCAGCGAGCTCATCTGCAGCACCTACCTGAGTAACCTGCAGCTCACGGCCGTAAATATCTTGCCCGCCGATGTAGTCTTCTAGGGCTGTGAAACCAGAAACACCTATGGCCAGGCCTAAGGTACCAACTCGCCATGGCCTGCCAAGTGAATCATTAATTATGACACCGACTTCTCGTCCCGAAGCTCCTCTAATCTTCTCCCTAATTTTAGCTGCGCTCTCGTCAGAGTTCTCTGGCAACAGCAAACAAACCTCTTCCGGATCAACACCTGGGACATCAATGTTTGATTGATCTATCCCCGCGTTCGCCTGAACAAAACCGTTCTTTTGTTCTACAATGAGCACACCAGGCACAGCCCTTACTACTTCATTGGATTCATTTAAAATTGCTTGTACCTTCCTCGGATCCTTCTGAACTTTTTTTGATAGCTCTATCGCTCTCTCGGAAGGTTCTATTGTCCGCAGATCTAAGTATCTATTCTCCGCTTTCGAAACAACCTTCTGGGCAATAACGATTACATCTCCGTCTTGTAACTGGCGCTTGTTATCTTTGATCGCATCAATAATAAATTGCGCTAGGTCATCGCCAGGTTCCACCATCGGAAAACCAGCTAAACCG